>CAZLMV010000087.1:0-8683 GCA_964560625.1 uncultured Bacteroides sp.
TAAACTTTAGGATTGATTTGGGTGTTTATAGGGTAAAGGAACACTTTTTTTAACGTTTTAACTATGAATAAGCACCTGATTTCGGCTCTTGCCCTCGCCACGATTGCCTGCGCTTCGGTCCAGGCACGTAATTCGCGTCAAGCTCACGTTGACTCGCTTAAATCTTCTCACAAAGTTATTATCATTGATGACCGCACGTCGCGTCCGTCGGAGGACTCCATCGCCCGCATGATGCAGGTTTTTTATGAGGACCAGTTTCGCCTGGCCACGGAGCCTGCGGCCCCGCAGTTTATGTTCATGACGCGCAATGCGAATTTTGCCATGGGCATTGGCGGCGCCGTCAAGTTGCGCGCGTGGTATGACTGGCATGGCGCGCTGCCCGGAATCAGTTTCACCCCTTACGACATCCCGATGCACCCGGATCAGACCGACATGCGCGCCTTAGGCGTGACGCCCCAAGGCACTCAGCTTTACCTCAAGGCCGCGGGCCGCTCGGAGCGCTTGGGCACTTATTCACTGTTCGTTGAAGGCGAATTTTATGGCACCAACGGCGTTGGATTCAAACTCGCCAAGGCCTATGCCACGTTGAACGACTGGACCATCGGTTTGGCGTCGACCACCTTCTCTGACCCTGCGGCGCTCCCCCCGACGGTCGACGCTGCCGGCCCCAATAACAAGATTGACGCCGCCGCCGTGTTGGTAAGATATATGCACACGTGGAAGGACCATTGGTCAGTGGCCGCATCGGTGGAAAACCCTGCAGCACTGAAAATTGCGGGCACGGAGAATGAAAGCAAGCTCGTGCGCCAATGGGTTCCTGACCTCGGATTTTTTGCCCAGTATCAATGGGGTCAGGACGGCATGCAGCACGTTCGCTTGTCGGCCACCACTCGCGAAATGTCTTACCGCAACCTCTTGGAGGGTAAGAATCATCACACCGTGGGCTGGGGCCTGCAACTGAGCACGGTGTTTAACCCCGTGCGCCCGCTGACGGTTTATGCCACCCTCAATGGCGGCCGCGGCATAGCCTCCCTTGGCGGCGACCTGATGCTCAATAATTATGACATGGTTTCTGACCCGGACGAAGCGGGAGTGCTCTATGCGCCTTACGTGATGGGCTATATGGTTGGTCTGCAATACTATATCACGCCGAAGCTGTCGGCCTCAACCGCCTGGGGACAGGCGCGTTACTATCCGCGCAAGCACGCCGTGGGGGGCGATGAATACAAATATGGCGTCTATGGCTCGGCCAACGTCTTCTATAACATCACTCCGCGCGTGCAAGTCGGCCTTGGCTACAACGTCGGCAAGCGCCAAAACTTCGACTCCACCTCGCGCACGGCCCACCGCCTCGGCCTCCTCGCCGTCTTCGCCTTCTAAGGCGGGGATTGGAGCAATCGGAGCAATTTGAGCAATTGGCTAAGATAGCTAAGATAGTTAAGTTACTATCTTAGCTATTTTTTGGGGTTAGCGGAGGAGGGAGCGGCGGAGGCGGAGGTTGAGGTGGTCGAGGCGGGTTGTGAGGTGCCAGGTTTGGTCGAGGAGGTATTGGGTGAGGGTTATTTGTCCGGCGTCGAGGGATTTGCGGAGGAGGCGGGGGAAGTCGCTGTCGGCGAGGACGTTGTCGTATTGGGCAAGGAGGGTGTCGAGGCGGGCGGCTTCGTCGGCCATGGATTGGAGTTGGGCGCCTCGGGCGGCGGTGGCTTCTTTGAGTTTGAGCTCGGCGGTTTCGGCTTGGAGGCGGGCGGCGGTGGCGGCTTTTCCGGCGCGATAGGCGGGGAGGTTGATGCCGACGGAGAGGCCGTTGAAGTGGACTCCTTCCTCAAAATCATGGAGATAGCCCAGGGAGAAGCCGGGGAATCGCTTCATTTGCTCGATGCGGGCGTCGGCGGATCCGCTGATGGCTTCGGCCATGAGGTCGGCTTGTTCGGGCGTCAAGAAGGGGATTGGCGAGAGTTTTTCGGGGAATTCGGTGAGGGAATCTATGGCCTCGGGGATAACCTGGCCGAAACCGGCAGAGAGGCGCAGGCGCTGGCAGTCGGCCTCGGCTTGGGCGAGTTTTTCGCGCATGCTAAGGAGTTCAAATTCAGCTTTTTGGAGGTCGAGGACGGTGACCTGTCCGCGGGTTAGGAGGGTGCGGGTTTTGGCGACTACTTCGTCAAGATTGGCGGTGGCCTCGGCGAGGATTTCGCGGCGCTGGCGGGCCTCAATGAGCTCGAGGAGGGTGTTTTCCACCTCATAGCGCAGGGCGTCTTGCAGGGCGTCGGCTTCGAGGCCCTTGAGACGGCGGAGCTGGGCGGCGGCATTGCGTCGGGCGCCGTAAGTCCCGGGCCAGTCAAAGGATTGGCTGACCTCGACGCCCCAGCGGTTTTCGACCCCGCGCTGCTGGGGCCATTTGTAGGCAAACGAGGCTTCGGCGCCGGGGAGCGAGTTTTCGGCCTCGAGGGCGGTGATGCGGGCGTCATAGCCGGTGGTGAGGGCTGAGACGTTGGTCAATCCGCTCATAATCTGATTGACAGCGGAGTCAAAGGCGGCGGTCTGGGCCGAGGCGGCGGTGGAGCCTAAAAGGAGGGCCAAAGGGAGGAGGCGGGTCATTTTTTGCGGGATTGAATTAGGAGGTAGATTGCGGGGACTACGTAGAGATTAAGGATGGTGGAGGAGATGAGGCCACCGAGGATCACCAAGGCCATGGGCGACTGAATTTCGTTGCCGGGCTCGGAGCCGTTGACGGCCAAGGGAACGAGGGCGAGGGTCGAGGTCAGGGCGGTCATGACGATGGGGAGGAGGCGGTCAGTGGAGCCTTCAAGGACGCGGCGACGGAGCGGGAGCTCTGGGAGGCCGTTGAAGTGGGAGATGAGGAGCATGCCGTTGCGCGTCGAGATGCCCATCAGGGAGATGAAGCCGATGATGGCGGGGATGTTGACCTCGCCGCCGGTGAGCCAAAGGATGAGGATGCCGCCGATGAGCGCAAGGGGCATATTCAGCAGAATCAGAGCGGTTTGGCTCCAAGAGCGGAATTGTCCGTAGAGGAGGAGCATGATGATCAGGAGGGCGCCTAAGGAGGTGAGCAGGAGGATGCGCCCGGCTTCTTCTTCGTTTTCGAATTGGCCGCCATAGTTGATGTAGTATCCGTCGGGGAGCTGGACGTCGGCTTGGATTTCGCGCTGGATATCGGTGATGGCGCCTCGGAGGTCGCGGCCTTCGATGTTGCAACTGATTATGATTCGGCGCTTTACGTTTTCGCGATTGATTGCCGAGGGGCCGGTGGTGGAAATGACGTCGGCAATGGCGGAGAGGGGCACGGCGCCGGAGGGTGTGTCAATGGGCAGGGCTCGGAGAGCGTCGGCTGAGCGTCGGCTTTCGGGGCTGAGGATGAGGGTGAGGTCATAGGGATAGTCGCCATCATAGACGCGGCTAACGGCCTCACCACCAAGGGCTAAGGAGATCCAGCGGCGGAAATCGGCAAGGGTGACGCCATAGGCGGCCAAGGCCTCGCGGCGAGGACGAATCAGCAGCTCGGGGCGCTCGACCAATTGCTCGACATTGAGGTCAACCACGCCGTCAACTTCGCCCACGGCGGCCTTGATTTGCTGGGCCAAGGGGTAAAGGCGGCTCAAATCGGGACCGAAGAGCTTGATGGCCACGGCGCTTTTTGAGCCGGAGAGCATGGCGTCGATGCGGTGGCTGATAGGCTGGCCTATTTCCACGTTAACTCCCGGGAGCTCAGTAAGTTTCTCGCGCAGCTCGGCTTCCACCTCGGCGCGGGAGCGGCCGTCTAATTTATAGGGCACTTCGAGCTCGGAGGCGTTGACGCTGAGGGAATGTTCGTCGAGCTCGGCGCGTCCGGTTTTGCGGGCCACGGTCTGCACCTCGGGCACGGACATGATCACGCGCTCGGCCTCGCGGGCGAGTTTGTCGCTCTCCTCGAGGGAGACGCCGGGGAGGGTGCCTACGTTGATGGTAAACGAGCCCTCATTAAAGCGGGGCAGGAAGCCGCGGCCAAGGGTGAAAAAGAGGCCTAAGGCGATGAGGAAAAGCAGGGCTGTGGAGATCAGCAGCGGGCGCGGGCGGTTGAGCGTGGCGGCAAGGGTGCGGCCATAGAATTGCTTGAATTTGACGCTCAGGCGCGGCTCCTTGGCGAGTTTTTCGTCGTCTTTCTTGCTTCCAAGGAGGTAGGAGCAGAGCACGGGCGTCAGGGTCAGAGCCACGAAAGTGGAGGCGACGAGGGCGATGATGAAGGCCACGCCAAGGGGAATGAGCAGTCGGCCCTCAATGCCGCTGAGGCAGAAAAGCGGCAGGAAGCTGGCCATGATGATTAGCGAGGAGTTGAAAATAGGCATGCGGACCTCAGCGCTCGCCTCGAAGACCACCTTGAGGGCAGGGAGGCGCTCCTCGGGGGGCAATTGGCGATTGAGGCGGAGGCGGCGATAGACGTTTTCCACGTCGACAATGGCGTCGTCGACCAGCGAGCCGATGGCTATGGCGATGCCGCCAAGACTCATCGTATTTATCGTGAAACCAAGCAGATGGAGCACCAACACCGTGACCAAAATACTCATCGGCAGGGCCACGAGGGAGATCAGCGTGGTGCGCCCGTTCATCAGGAAGAAGAACAAGACGATGGCCACGAAGATGGCGCCTTCAAGGAGTGTGCGCTGGAGGTTGTTGATGCTCGTGGAGATGAAGTCGTTTTGGCGGAAGATGTCGGTGTGCATCTTGACTCCGGCGGGGAGCTGGGCGGCAATGGAGACTAATTCGGAGTCGATGCGGGCGGTGAGTTGGGGCGTGCCGGTGTTGGCCTGCTTGGTGACGGTGATGATCACGGCGGGGTTGCCCTCGATGCTTGCGGCGCCGATTTTCGGTTCGGCGGGGGCGTTTTTGACCGTGGCTACGTGGCCGAGGGTCAATCCGCCGCCTATGGGGGCAGAGGCGAGCTCTGCGGGGTCAGAAGTATTGAGGTCGGCGCGCACCAAGTACTCATTTCCGAAGTCCATGATGAAGCCTCCGGAGGCATTATCATTCATCGCCTCGACGGCCTCGGCCACCTGACTCAGAGTGACGCCATAGGCCTGCATTTTCATGGGGTCGAGGGCTATCTGCATCTCCTTGGCGTCGCCGCCGATGACGGCCACGGCCGCCACGCCGCTGATGGAGAGCAGGCGCGGGGTGATGGTCTTGTCGGCAATGGTGCGCAGCTCCATCATCGTGACGGAATCGCCCGGGGCAGTGAGGCCGATGATCATCATCTCGCCGAGGATTGACGACTGCGGGCCGAGGACCGGCGCGGCCACTCCCGCGGGGAGCTCGACGGCGGCCAGGCGCTCCGTGACCATCTGGCGGGCGAGGTAAGCGTCTGTGTTCCAGTCAAATTCGGCCCACACCACCGAGAAGCCGGGATTTGAGGCCGAGCGCACGCGGCGGATGCCACTGACGCCATTGACGGCCGACTCGATGGGGTAAGTGACCTGGCGCTCAACCTCCTCGGGGGCAAGTCCGGAGGCCTCGGTCATGATGACCACCGTCGGCGCCGTCAGGTCGGGAAAAATATCCACCTCCGTGCGCGTCAATGACCATATGCCGGCCATCATAATCAGCGCCGAAAGCACCAACACGGCAATGCGATTGCTGAGCGACGCCTTTAAGATCCTGTTCAACATAGCTGACTCAGAGCGAATTAATGGTTATGGGAATGGCCCTCGGGGATGGCTCCGCTGCTCTCGGCAATGCGCAGGGTGATGACGCCGCGGGTGACGATTCGGTCGCCGGGATTGACGCCCGAGAGGATGCGCACGCGTTCGCCGTCGGAGGCGCCGAGAGTGACGGGCGTCTTCAGATAGTGCTCGGGCATGACTTCGCGATAGACGAAATGCTCGCCCTGCTGCTCGGTGATGGCCGTCAGCGGCAGGGAGATGGCGGGTTCGCCGCCGGGGGTGATGAGCCATGCTTCGAGGGTGGTTCCCGGGGCGAGGGTGCCGTCATTATTAAAGGTGAAGGAGACCGTGGCATAGCCGCCATCGGAGGCGACTCCCCCACCCTGCGCACCCATGGAGCTCAGCAGCAGGGTGCGTCCGTCGGCAGTGCGCAGGCGCACGTCTTTGACCTCCTTGAGGCGGCCATAATTCTCGGGGGCGGTGCGTGCCGTTAGGGTCAGTCGGCCGTCGGAGGCCACGGAGGCAAGCGGCGCGCCGGCGTCGACATAGGCTCCCTCAGCGGTAAGCAGGGCGGTGACGGTGCCGGCAATGGGCGACGTGGCCCTTCCGCCGGCGGCACGGGGCGAATATTGGGCCTGCGCCTGGGCAAGGGCGGCGAGGGCCGATTGATATTCGGCGGCAGTGACTAACTTCTCTTCATAGAGGGGTTTAAGGCGATTGACCTCGGCCTGCGCGGCATCTAACGCCGCCTTGGCCGCGCGATTGGGGTCGCCGCCGCTCACGGCCTGCGAATTGACCGAGGCGATCACGGCCCCGGCGCCGACACTCTGACCCGCATTGGCCTGAAAATGAACCGTCCCCGCCGCCGGAGCCGAAACTATGGCCTCCGCGCCGGCCCCGCGGGAAATCACCGCCGAGCAGCGCAAACTCTCGCCCATAGGCGCGGCCGCCACGGAATCAACCTCGACGCCAAACCTTTCAGCCATCTCATCATGCAGCATCACGATGCCGTCCGGCTCCTTCTCATCGTGGCCCTCCACGGCCTCATGCCCATGGTCATGCCCTTCATGGTCATGATCCTCATGCCCATGACACCCGGCCAACAAAGCCACGGCCACACCTATATATAATACTCTCTTAATCATAAAAAAATAGCGCAAAATAAAATTACACCGCAAAATTACGCAATCCCCCCTGCAACCCGGTGGCAAAAGCAAATGAAAAGTAAAAAATACAAAATACAAAATAAATGGCCGCCGCGAAATAACTGGGGTGGGCACCCGCCCTCGGGTGCCCGGCGCGCGACAAACCCAGCCCGCGAACACTTATAAATCTTATAAGTCTTATAAATCTTATAAAATTTATAGCCCAGCGGATTTTTTTTGCGCAAAAAAATTTTTTTTGCGGTTTTGGGGAAATTTTGCCCTTATCTTTGCGGTCAGAAATAACATTTAAAACCACTGTTAAACCACTGTTAAACCACTGTTAAACCACTGTTAAACAACCGTTAATCTACTATTATGGCAAGACCATTGAAGCGAGGGCTGGATTATTTTCCCCTCAACGTCGATTTCTTTGACCAGGAAGAAATCTTTTGCTTGGGAGCCGAATTGGGGCCCAAGGCGGAGTTCGTGGCGCTGCGCCTGCTCTCCGCAATTTATCGTAATGGGTATTATTTAGAATGGAACGCTATGAGCCGCGGAGCCTTGGCGCGGAAAATGGAGCTCACTGGCGAGTTCTTAGACCGAGTGGTCAGCCGCTTGGTGGAGTTGGGCTTTTTTGATGCCGGGCTTTTCGCCTCTGACTCCGTCCTGACCTCTAAGCAGATTCAGGAGGTTTTCTTTGAAGTCACCAAGCGCCGACGCATAAATAAGCCTCAAGAGTTCCCTTATCTGCTATTATTGTTAACAAAAACCCCGGTTAATGTTGACAATAATTCACAAAGTAAAGTAAAGGAAAGTAAAGTAAAGGAAAGTAAACATTATCATCATGACGATGATAATGATGATGAAAAGGATAGGCGCGAGCAAAAGCTCGCTCCGACGCCGCCATCGCCATCGCCGATTGAAAAAAAATTAAGTGATGAAGAAAAATTGACAATGATGCTGGAGCAGGCTGCGGCCGACGAGGGCTGGGTCTGTGAAATGGCGGCCTTTTTGAACTTAGGGGGGCCGGCGGCGGCGCGCGAGCTGTTGCGTGGCGATTTCCGCCGACATTGCCTGCGCGAGGGCAAAGCTCACCGCAACATCCCCGACCTCAAATCGCACTTCAACCGCTGGGCACCCCTCCAGCTAAACACCTCTAAATCAAACAATAACAACCACTCTCAAATTTCACCTTTAACTCAACAAATCTATGGAAAAAATCATCCCCTCAGACCTGCAAGCTCTTATGAATCTAAGCTCCCCATCACTCCCGCTTGTGGACTTAAGCGCCGACCAAATCCTGCGCTATAAGCTCCGATTCATGAAAGTGGCCCATCAAACCTGCCGCAACAAGTTTCAGCTCCCCGAGGAGCTCAAACCCACGGTCAACGCCCTTTTCCGCTGGTGTATGCGCCTGCCGGGCGACCTTGACCCCGCCAAGGGACTATGGCTCTGGGGCGACATCGGCACCGGCAAATCAACTATGATTCAGATTATTAACTACTTTGCGGCTCAGGTGCGCCCCGAGGAGAAAATTGGCTATAACATGCATCCGCTCCCCTTCTGCATCTACATCCGCAAGGCCACGGAGATTGCTGACTCTTATCAGCGCGGCGGCGCCGACGGAGTCTATCGCTACATCACCACTGAACGCCTCTGCATTGACGACTTAGGGGCCGAAAACCGCACAACCGCCCACTATGGCATCCCCACTAACGTCGTCGGCGACCTGCTGAGCCGACGCTATGACCGCCGCGAGCGCTTCCAGACCTTCGTCACCACTAACATCTCTCCGGAGCAAATTGCCGAAATCTACGGCGAACGCGTCTATGACCGCTGCGGCGAAATGTTCAACTTCGTCCACTTCTCCGGCTATTCCTTCCGCCC
>CAZLMV010000088.1:0-8511 GCA_964560625.1 uncultured Bacteroides sp.
TTGGTGTCATCAATTAAATCTTGTGTGTCTTTCGGATGCTTAGTAATGATATGTCAAATCATTGTAACTTAAAGCTAATCGGGAGAGTATTCAAACACCTTACGGCTTGGCCATTTATTTTGCCGGGGAAAAACTTGGGCATGCTCTTAATTACGCGAACAGCTTCCTTATCCAGATCGGGGTCCTTACCGCGAACCACTTGTGCTTCACCAATGGAACCATCCTTTTCAACTACGAATTGTACAGTTACACGGCCCTGAATATTATTTTTCGCAGCAGCCTCCGGATAGACTATATTTTCACTGAGGAAACTATACATAGCCTTGTCCCCGCCAGGGAACTTCGGAGACTTTTCCACCGCTGTAAAAATCTGCTCGGGCGCCGGCGCGGTAGCGGATTCAGCACTGTTGCCTAAGTCTGAGTGTGCAGATTGTTTTTCTGAACCTTTAACTTTATGGAAATAGTAATCAAGCTCATCATCATCAATATAACTACTATAGATATAGTTACTTCCGGAGACGCTTAACTTAATAGTTTCGGCGTTAGGCAAACTGAGCATAATCGTCTCACCATCGTAATTATCAATACTTACAAGCAAGCGGCCTCGGTAATCATTTAATTCACCAGTCCTATCCTCATTGATAATAAGAATTGCCTTTTCTGATCCTTCTTCCCAGCGACCAACAATTTCAGAGAACGAGTAAGGTATTGTGCCCTCTTTTATTCCGGAACAACCTTCGAAAGCTCCTGGTTTTATTGTTATGGCGGTGTCGGGGAATGTTACTGAGGTGAGGCCATCGCATCCGGCAAAAGCTCGTGATTCTATTGTTTTTACCGAACCGGGAATTGTGATATTTTTTAGACCTGAACAGTCTTCAAAAGTTCCCTTCTCTATTGTAGTTACAGAATTAGATATTTTCACAGAAGTAAGTCCTGAACATCCCTCGAAGGCTTTTTCTCCTATTGTGTTTACAGAATTCGGGATTATTAGTGTTTTTAATCCTGTACATCCTTTGAAAGCGCCTTCCTCTATTGTTGTTACGGAGGTGGGGATCTTTACTGAGGCGAGTTTGGTACATTTTTCAAAAGCTTCCTTCCCTATCGTTGTTACGGACGCGGGGATAATTACCGAAGTTAGGCTTTCACATTCCCCGAAAGTACTTTCCTCGATAGTTTTGAGAGTGTTAGGAATAGTAACAGAGGTAAGCCCCGAACACTCATAGAAAGCCGCCTTACCCAAATTTTTAACTGAATTAGGGATAACTATGGACCTCAATTTTCTACATACGCAGAACGCACCTCCCCCAATTGTTGTAACAGAGTTGGGGATAGTAACTGAAGTTAGGCTGGAGCAGCGATAAAACGCGTTAATTCCAATTTCTTTAACCGAATAAGGAATAGTAACAGAAGTCAGGTCATGACAATAGTAAAATGCCACATCCCTAATTTTTATCACAGAATTAGGAATACTAACAGAGGTTATGCGACACCCATAAAACGCATC
This sequence comes from uncultured Bacteroides sp., assembly GCA_964560625.1. Classification (GTDB taxonomy): domain Bacteria; phylum Bacteroidota; class Bacteroidia; order Bacteroidales; family Muribaculaceae; genus UBA3263. The sequence continues at coordinate 1,505 of CAZLMV010000088.1, forward strand.
TTCACCAATCTCAGTTACGGTATATCTTTTACCCTTATTTATCGCCTGCCGGGGTATAACTACTCTCCCGGACGTTTTGGAATCACAATTTTTTACTTGACAAGTAGCCTTGGCTTCATCAGTTACTTCGTAAGTGAGCGTTTTTCCTGAGTAAGTATATTCAAACCTATTGTCGGCAAATGCGTAGCATACGCAAAAGATGCAGAACAAAAGACATAATAGATTCCTTTTCATATGCTTGAATTAGTTTAGGGAGGAGAGAGGAGGGATGGGGATTAATATTCAAAGACGGTGCCGTCGTTGGGGTCGATGAGCTGAGCGTGGCCGGGGACGGCGAGGAGGGCCATGGTGGTGGTTATGCCGGAGGGGTTAACTACTCGAACGGTAGCGTAGGCCACACCCTGGTCGTTGAGGCCGATGTCTGAGATCTGGACATTGTTGGAGATGTTGGTGCCGTTGATGTCGACTGACTGGCCATTATTAGAGAAGCGCATGTTCATTCCGTCGGCAGAGAATGTTTTGCCGTTGAGGAAGCTGCGCACGTCGCTTGCGCTGTTGAACACCAGCACGCCGTCTTCGTCGGAATCGTCCGAGTAGGAGCTTTCGTAGCTTGAGTCAGAAGAATCGCTGTCGGAAGAGCCACCGCAGGCGGTGAAGCTCAGCGAAGCAGCGGCAAGCATGATGCTTGCAAAGATTGATACTTTTTTCATATTGAGATTTGTTTTTGTTTGATTGATCTATTTAGTGGGTTTGTATAGGCAGCGGCGCGGGAGGGGCAAATGTAGGGACATCGCTTTGCGATGTCTTCCTGGCAATCAGCATGTTAAGCAGACATCGCAAAGCGATGTCCCTACATTGGTCTGTGTTATTGGGTTAGATTTTTTCGAAGGGGCGGCTGTCGGCGCTGTAGAGGGTTTCGTCTTGGACAGTGAGGTAGGCCTTTTCGCCGTTGGTGAAGTGGAAGATGAGGGTGTTTCCGTCTTCTTCGATGGTGGCATCTTCGCGCATCAGGAGCATGTTGCGTCCGTCGTAGCCGGGGCCGGAGAGGATCATTTCACCGGTTCCGTCATTATTGACGGTTACGTCATAACGCATACCACCACCCATTTCGAGTTTCCAACGGCCCACGACTTGCTCTGTAGGCGACTGGCTGCAAGAGGTCAGCGTGGCCACGACAGCCATGACAACCACGCCCAAAATCAATTTTATTCTCTTCATATCGGTTAAGTAATATATTAAACAAATTAGGATATTATTCCTTACGTACAGAGGCAGCGATGATATTGTTCAAGCCGAAGAAGTCAACAACTTCATCAGATAATGCAGGAATCACCTCATCATAAGGGATCGTGCAACCGAATCCTCCACAATAACTCGGCGAGATTTCACCGGGTATATAGTTGACCACTACACCCTCTTTAGAAAAGGTTATGGGTGATTCTGGCAAAGGTAAATCTCCGGGTGTACAACCTTGAATATTCTCTTCCCAACGCCAATCTTTGTCAGAGGACTTCCCTTCTTTTTCAAGATACTTCACGATTAAATCAGTCATTTTACGAGTATCCTTAACGGCTTTCTTGGGAGAGAGTAAATTAACATCGGCAACTTTATGGTCAGAAAGACGCATAATCATTCCGACACTATTATAGTCCGTGTAATTCGCCAACCAAGAATACGTCTCGGAGTCAGCATTTAGCTCGGCATAGCCCTCAAATGGAGTATTAGGCTCGCTCCGGAGAGTAATCTCCTTACGATATTCCATACTATCTTCGCCAGTTAGATCAAACTGACTTAGGCGGTTATTCAGAACATCTGCAAGTGTCTGCCCCGGGGTGTAAGTGCCTCCAATCACGTTTGACACAATCCAGGAACGAAGGGCATTGACCGTTTCCTCGCTGCCGTTCACAGGCCACGCGATATTATATTGAATTCTTACGCTATCATACGAGGCCCCGGCTGAGGGGCGAGCAATGGAACCGGATGAGACGCTAAAGCCAACAACCGGCTTCTTTTCTTCTTTAGGTGCTTCGGGGGTCTTGGATTCTGTTGCTTCACTTTGTTGCGACTTAGTATTATCTCCCTTGCTGCAGGAGGTCAGCGTGGCCACAATAGCTATGACAACCACGCCCAAAATCAATCTAATTCGCTTCATATTCATATTTTTTGTTAGATAATTTCAGTTCTGATTTGTGTATAAAGAGAGGGTTATACGCCGTCGCCCCATGTTATCTTATCGGATTCAATATTCATCCAGGGGTTGGCCCCGTAGTTAATAAATGAATCTTTTAGAGAAAGCGCGTCAGCTATGGCTTTCTGCATAAGATCCGGGAATCCAACAATAGTAAAAGTTTCTTCATATCCTTCGTATCCGCCATACCTAACAATCTTGCAATAGTGGTCAGAGTCAAGTTGAAGGGTATAGAAATTATTGGTAATTTCAAATCCATCGAAAATATCTACAATCTCTTTCGTTTCGGTAAAACCGGCCTTTTCAAGGTCAATCTCGCCATGAAGAACAGCAGCGAAAGAGGGAATCTTTTGTTTGAAATCCTCAATTCGGGCTTGGAGTTCTTGGGCCTTCTTTTCGGCTTCGGCAACGACAGTTTCGGGCAAGAAAGCCTTCACTTCGTCAGACAGCGCCGGAATAGCCTCCTCATAGGGGATGGTGCAGCTAAGCCATTGCATATACATACTTGCTATGTTCTTATATGTTACGTTAACGCCCTCTTTGGTCAAGTAGATTTCATCAGGCACAGGGAGGCTCGACCTATATTCATAACTTACTTCGTCCCACTGATTTCCCCTCTTAAGGTTCGTTTCAACGAGTTTACTCATTGTGGGAGTATCTTTGAAAGCGTTCTTGGCTTGCAGGATTACGCCATCGGTCAAACGCATTGTGGCAGCTGCATGACTGGTATTGGTATGGGGTGCCATCCAATAAAATTCCTCGGTGCGGACTTCCAACGTGCCGTAGCCTTCAAACGGCGTATTGCTCTCGGCTTTTACTTCAATATCCTCAGAGCAAGCGTTGTCTTGCTTAACATTCTGAAGGATTGCTGAAAGGATATCGTCCAAGTCCTGTCCATCTTGATAAGTAACTTTCCCGTCAGACATCTGCGACGTGATCCAAGAGCGAAGTGTGTTAACCGCATCACGTTTTCCGTCTACAGGCCATGCAATATTATAATTAATTGCAATCGAGTCATAGTCTTCGCCCGTTACGGCCTGAGCGAGTTTACCGGAATGTACACTGAAAACCACGGTAGCGGATTCTTCGGCGGCTACCTGTTCTGTCGCGGAATTGAGGAAGGGGAGTTGCCACCATTGCATTTTGTGGCCGAGGAAGCCGAGGCCGGCGAGGAGGACGAGGACGCCGATGATTGAGCCGACGACCTTGCCAGTTGAGGATTTCTTTTCGGGTTCTTCGTCGAGGAGTTCGGGTTCAACTGCGGTTTTTGCGGTTTCAGGTTCAGGCTTGGGCTCCGGTTTGGGTTCGGGTTTAGGTTGAGCTTGAGCCTTCTGCGCCTTTTTGCCTTGATTGGGTTTAGCCTTACCGGGGGTAGGCTGTTGCGGCTGCACAGGCTGGGCGGCTTGGGCAGGCTGGGCGGGCTGAACGGGCTGCTGAGGCTGTACAGGTTGCTGAGGCTGAACCGGTTGCACGGGCTGCTGGGGTTGCTGAGGCTGCACGGGTTGAACCGGTTGTTGCTGGTGCACAGGCTGCACGGGTTGTTGCGGCTGCATGGGCTGTTGCTGCTGCACAGGCTGCACAGGCTGCACAGGCTGCACGGGCTGCTGGGGCTGCACGGGTTGTTGCGGCTGGTTGAGGTTTTTGAGGGGAGTGCCGCAGTTTTGGCAGAAGGCGCTGCCGTCGGGGTTTTGTTTTCCGCAATTGGGACAGAACATAGTTATTATTCGATTGGTTTAATTGATTATTTTATAGTAGGAGGGGTTAGGGTAGGTCAAAGGTTTTGGACGTGGGGCGAATCTCGACGTCACACTGATGAGAGCCGTCGGTGTTAATAGCTTCACCGGTAAGTTTTCCATTCTCAAACCGGTCAAGGACGACGTTGAGTTGACTGCCGCCGCCGGTGTCACGGATGCTGAGCATTCCTTCACCGGACTGGACGTACATATCCATCACCGTGCCATAATTGACATTCTTGTAAGCGGCTCGGCTCAGACCGCCTTCGCTCTCAATGAATGCCACCAGAATGGGAAAGTCAGCTTCGGTGAAGATGAAATTGCCTTCAAAGAAGTGAACGCGCTTGCCATTGACCTCCTTAGCCGGCGATTTCATCACGGCACCTTCCAGGCCCATAGCCGCGTAAGAATTGCCTCCGTCGGCGGGTCTGTCGGGCAGCACTGTCGTGGCCACCATGATTTCGTCCTTGCCGGATTTTTTGGCGTAGAAGCGAGAGCCGTTGAAAGTTCCGCTCCATTGGCTTGAGGAAGAGGTGGTAAACGTGAAATTGCCGTCAGAGTCGATGTTGCCATGGAATTTGGTGTAGGAATCAGGGATGTCGCCATACTTCTCGATTGTTGAGAGATAGCAGTATTTCCCGCTAAATTCATCTCCATTTATTGAGAACGAAAGCCGGATTTCGTATTTATCATCTACCCGGCCTTCCAGACGATAATCTCCATTAAGGTTGGCGGCGGGGGCGGGAGATTCGGCGGGGGATTCGTCGGCGTGGGAGGCTCGTGAGTTGCGGTCGTCATCATCGTCGTCGTAATCGCGAGAGTGAGAAGAGGAGTTGGAGGTGAAGAGCTCGTAGCCTTCGAGGAAGGGGATGTTCCACCACTCCAGACAGTGGCCCACATAGGCTCCACCCAGGAGCAGAATCAGCACAAGGATCAAAGAAAGAATCACTTTCTTTGAGGATTTTTTCTCGGGTTCTTCGTCGAGGGGGTCCGGTTCAACTGCGGGCTTAACCGGAGCGGGCTCAGGCTTGTCGGCCGGCTTATTTGCCTGCGCTTCCTTGCCGGGATTAGGCCGTTGCGGCTGCACAGGCTGAACCGGCTGCACGGGTTGTTGCGGCTGAACCGGTTGCTGCGGCTGCATTGGTTGAACCGGCTGTTGCGGTTGCTGCGGTTGCACGGGCTGGACCGGCTGCATCGGAGGAGTCTGCCGGCTGAGGTTGTTGAGGGGGGCGCCGCAGTTTTGGCAGAAGGCGCTGCCGTCAGGGTTTTGTTTTCCGCAATTAGGACAGAACATGGAGTTAGCTAAATTATTGTTTAACAAGCGTTAGCATGGTTTGGCGGCGACGAAGCAGGCGGCAGAGAGTGCCGCAATTGACGTCAGAAGGCTGCTCGGCCAGGGTCTGCGCCGCCGAGGCTATTTGATTGTCGATGACGTCGAGTTGGGGAGCCGAAGCCAAGGGAGTGGACTGCAAGACGGCAATAGCCTCACGCAGCGCGTCTCTCTCGGACGCGGATCGGGCCTCAGCCAAGGCCACGCGTAAAGTGGCGGCGGCTTCAAGCAAAAGGAGGGAGCGGGAGTCGCGCTCCTGCTGAATGGCACCGGAGCTGCTGACCGAAGCGCGAGCCATGACGAAAAGGCTAATCAAAAACACTCCGCAAAGGATACCCTGAGTGAGGCCGGCGGAAAGAGCCGTAGAGCCGGCGCGCAAGAAGCACCAGGCCACGGCGATTTCTACGACCAAATAGGCCACGCAGATAATCTTCAAGGCGGCGCGCTGATTTTTCTCATCGTCCTTGCCGCTAAGGGCAGCAGGGAGGAAAAGACTCAGGGCGGCCACATTGAGGAAGATGATGCAGACAGGGCCACACGAGGGATAGTGACCGCCGCCGTAAGCAACAAAGTAAACCACGTTGATCAGCAGCAGGATAAGCGCGAAGATGGCGCAGGAGAGCAGGTTGAGGCGTCCGTTAGCGGTCATAATCACATCATTTGCTTAAGGATTTGAGATTTCGTTTGGTTATACTCCTCGTCGGTGATCAACCGGGCCTCGAGCATGTCATGGAGCTGCTTGAGGCGGGCATAATAATCGGGGGTGGCCGGCGCGGCGGGGGCCGGGGTCGACGCGGGAGTTGAGACCGTGGTCATGGCCGGGGCGGGCGCGGCAGCGGCGAAGCTGACGCCGGCAAAGGGAGTTTGGGCGGCGTTGGCTCGGATTTCCGTATCTTTGATGGCGGCATAATGCTCGCCTAAGATTTCGCGCTCGCGACACTTGGCATAGGCTTGCTCGAGGATTTGACGATTGGGGTCGTTTTCGTCCACGTTCATAGCGGCGATGCTGAAGTTTGACACCTCCAGTCCGGAGTAAGCCACGAGCTCGGCGAGTTTCCCGGAGATGCTTTCCGAGACGGAGAGTGTGTCATAGCAAATATCCAGGACTTCACGTTGGCCATTGGCAATATAGTGGGCCAAGGCATTGGAAATGTGTTGCTGGAAACGGTTGCCAAAGAAGGAGCGGACGTCGGTGGCGGCCATGAAGTTGATGTTCATGCCTAAGAGCGTCAGCAGGAGTTTTCCTCCGTCGTTGACCCTGACGGTGTAGCTTCCGCGCACCAGGATCTTGGTGTAGAGTCGCTGCACGGGGTCGCGCACCGGCAGAGGGAAGCCCCAGAGAACCTCACATGATTGCGTCTCGCTGATGAAGAACACGGAGCAATGATATGTGAGGTCTCCGTTGGCCACAAAGCGCCGAATGGCGTTGATAAACGGATAGTTTTGAGTGGTCAGCTCATGGCGACCGCTGGCAAAGATGCCTACGATCTGCCCATTATTGACGAAGATGGCCTGCTCGCCGGGGTTTACGGTGAGGATGGACCCGTCGTTGAAGTCTTCAATGGGGCTTTTGCAGACCAGGAACTTCCCGGGGAATTGATTTGCTATGGATGAAATGATATTCATCGACGATAAGGATTGTTATACTCTGCATCAAATTGCTGGTCGCTCTTACACAGCAGGATGATGAAGAAAATCATCGACCATATGGCCGGGATAAACGTCCAGCAGAAGAGCAGACAGATAATTCCGGGCA
>CAZLMV010000089.1:0-8500 GCA_964560625.1 uncultured Bacteroides sp.
TCGGTCACCGTCACGCGGTGAATTTTCGATTTCAGAACTTCAACGTTCATCATTCCTTAGTATATTTAATGTTGTCGATAAGTCGCACATCGCCGAGCCACACGGCAATGCAGCCCACGGGCGCGTCTTTGCTCTGGTCCCAGGTGGTGATGGGCTGAAGGGTGTCGGGGTCGACGATCTGGAAGTACTCGACCTCCATCTCGTCGTAGCTGTCGAGCTCCTCTATCACCATGTCGGTTACGCTCTCCAGGTCGAGACCCTGGCGGAAGAGGTCAACGCTGGCCACGAGAGCTTCGTGGATTGCGGGAGCAACTTCGCGCTGGGCAGCGGAGAGTCGCACATTGCGCGAGCTCATTGCCAGGCCGTCGACTTCGCGCACGATGGGGCAGGGCACAATGGGGAAGTCGTAGCCTTCCTTATTCATCATTGCTTTGATGACGGCAATCTGCTGGAAGTCTTTCTCGCCAAAGAATGCTTTGTCGGGCTCAACCATGTCGAAAAGGCGGCTCACAACCTGGGCCACGCCGTTGAAATGGCCGGGACGCATGGCGCCTTCCATCACTTCGGCCACGGGGCCGAGGTCAAACACGCGGGTGTCAGGCTCGGGATACATCTCCTCTACCGTCGGCACGAAGGCCACGTCGACTCCCGCAGCCTCCAAGAGGGCCAAATCGGCCTCCTCAGTGCGCGGATAAGTGGCTAAGTCAGTGGGATTATTGAATTGAGTGGGGTTGACGAAGACGCTGACGGCCACGCGGTCGTTTTCCTCGCGCGCGCGATTAACTAACGACATGTGTCCGGCGTGGAGCGCGCCCATGGTGGGCACGAATCCGAGGGAGAGGCCTTGGGCGCGCACCTCGGCGCTCCAAGCTTTAAGATCGTTGACAGTGCGGATTACTTTCATTTTATTTGAGAATCAATGTCATTCAGAAGGGTTTTGACGGCAGTTTCGAGCTGGTCGTCGATGCCGGCGGCGGCGCGTTCGGGCGTGTTGGCCACTCGGATATCGGGCTCTAACTGTGAATTTTCAAGGTAGGTGCCCTCGGCGGTTTCATAGCCGATGACGGGGATGCCGAAGTAGAGCGAAGGCTCCTGAAGGTCAACCCAGTTGACGGAGGTCATCGTGCCGGGCACGGGCATGCCGACGAGCTTGCCCAAGCCCATCTTGGAGTAGACCCAGGGGGTGCCGTGGGCGTTGGAGTAGTTGGCCTCGCCGATAATCATGATTGAGGGCTTGTTCCAGCGGCGCGATGGCATGCGCGCGGTTTCCACTCCGCGCACTTTCTGAGTGAGGTATTGCTTGCCGCTGAAGAGCACTTCGATGTCTTCGTGCATGCGTCCGCCGCCGTTCCAGCGCGTGTCAATCACGATGCCGTCGCGGTCGTTATATTTGCCCAACACCTGTGCATACATGGGGCGGAACGAGGGGTCGGCCATGCTCTGGATGTGGACGTAGCCGAGGCGGCCGCCGCTCAGGGAGTCAACTTTTTCGGCGTTGCGTTTCACCCAGCGGTCATAGAGCAGGCTCTGCATTTTGCTGCGGCTGATGGGCTTGACGGTCTGCTCGACTTTTCCGCCCGTGGCCGAGTTGGCTTCCAAGAGGATGAGCTTGCCGCTGAGTCCGTTGAGAAGGGAGGTGAAGTCGGTGTCGGCGGTGAGCTTAGTGCCATTCACTGAGGTGATTACGTCGCCGGCGCGCAGCTGCGAATCGGCGCGGTCAAGGGGCGAACCTTTGACGATTTCGGCAATTTTCAGCCCGGGGCCGGCATAGGTCAAGTCGTAAATCACGCCCAAGTCGGCCGTCTGCTCGTCGGCGCCGCCGTTGGGGCGATAGCCCGAGCCGGTGTGGCTGACGTTGAGCTCGCCAAGCAGCTCGGACAGCATCTCCGAGAAGTCGGCATAATTATTAATGTGGGGGAGGAAGCGGCTGTAATGGTCCACGAGGGCATCCCAGTTCACGCCGTGCATCCCGGGCGTGTAGAATTTTTCTTTTTCTTCGGTGCGCACGAATTCGAGCATCGCCTCCATTTCAGCTTTGCGGTCAATTTTCTGGCGACCGGACACGGAGAGCGACGTGAATTTTTCATTGCCGAAGTCCATTTTTTTCATGGTCGAGGGCGTCAGAATAAAGAGGTCGTTGCCCTTCGGCTCAAAGCGGGCGCTCTCGCTGAGGCCGAGCTTATTGACAATGGAGGCGTCGCCTTTGCGGAGGTCGATTTTCCAGAGGTCCATTCCTTTTTCCACCTTGCTCAGATAGTAAAGTTTTTCGCCATCCTTGCTCAGTGTGGCGTCGGCAATTGACGATGAATAGGGCGTCAGGCGCACCACTCGGTCGCTCAGTCCTTCGCGGTCGATTTTCAGGTCTTTGGAGTCTGATTCCTTGGAGTCTTTGTCATCTTTCTTGGCCTTTTTTTCGGCTTCTTTTACGGAGGCGAGTTCTTCGGCCGAGAGGTTGTGGCGGTCAAGGGCTTCCTGAGTGAGGAAGGCGGCCATGACGTCATATTGGCTACCCCATGAGGCATGATTGCGCATGCCGTAACGCTCGCTGATCCAGGTGATTGCGCTGCCGTCGGGGCTAAAGCGGGGATTTTCTTCAAAATAGCCGGTTTCGGTTACGAGGGTGATTTCCGGAGTGGTGCCGTCGGCGTTGACCAAGGCCACGTCATAGTAAGGCGAATGGTGATGGGGCACGCAGGTGAAGACGATCCATTTGCTGTCAGGGCTCCAGGAGAATTCAATTCCCTGGCGCTCGGCGTTGAGGTCAGAGTCGGCCAATTTGGTCACTTTTTTGGAGGTTAAGTCCATGACCATCAGCTCGCTGCGATTCTGCACGTAGGCAATCTTGGTGCCGTCGGGGCTCACGCGGGCGTCCGAGCGCTCGGTGGCATCCTTCTTGGGGAGCACGCGCTCTTCCTTTAAGGTGGTGGCATAGAGCATGTTAGGGTCGGCAGCGCGGGTCATTTCTGCGCGATAGAGGTCGTCGCGGCCGTCGCGATTGCTGACGAAGTAGAGCGAGCGGCCTCCGTCGGCCCAACTCGGCGATGATTCCGCCCAGGGGGTGGAGGTGATTTGCTTGGTGGTGCCGAATTCCACGGAGCTGACGAAGATGTCGCCGCGATGGCTGAAGGCGATCAGTTTGCCGTCGGGCGAGGGCACGACTTCGCGGGCGCCTGACGTAAAGCTCTTGAAATCAGGTGCTTCGTAGGCGTCAGTGGTGATGTCGATGGCCACTTTCTTGGGTGCAGCGCCGGGAGTGAGCGTGTAGATTTCGCCGTCGTAGGCCATGGCTAAGGTGCCGTTTTTGGCCTGCGAGAGGAAGCGCACGGGGTGGTCGGAAAGGGTGGTCAGAGCCGTGGGCTGTGCGCTTAAGTTGTTGAGGGGCAGAGAGTAAACGTTCATGGAGCCGCCATTGCGCTCGCTCAGGAAAATCAGCTCTGAGCCGGAGGGCGAAATTATCGGGTCTCGGTCCTCGCCCGGATGGTCCACAAGGGGCGTGTGCTTGCCCGAGGCCAAGTCGTAGCGCCACAGGCCGCGGGTCACCGACGATGTGTGGTGCTTGCGCCATTCGCTTTCCATGCCCTTAATGTCTTGATACACAAATGATTTGCCGTCAGGGGCAAAGGCTATGCGGTCGGCGGGGGTGGGGAGCACCTGCTTGACGGCTCCACCGACGGTTTCTACGGTGTAAAGTTCAGTCAATCTGCTCGTTGGGAAGAGTGCGCTCGAGGCAGGGTCCTGAATGGCCGCGGAGAAGTAGATCACTTTGCCGTCGGGGCTAAACGCCTGGGGAGTCTCGGCGGCGCTGAATGAGGTCAGTCGGCGCGGTTCGCCCCCGGCGGCGGGGATGACGAAGACGTCGGCCGAGCCGTGACGGTCTGATGCATAGGCAATTAGGCTGCCGTCGAGGCTCCAGATGGGGGAGGTTTCATAGGCCTGGTCGGTGGTCAGGCGCGTAGCCGTGCCGCCGACGGTGGGCACGGTGAAGATGTCGCCCTTGTAGGTGAAGGCGATTTTGGAGCCGTCGGGCGATATTTTGACGTCGCGCAGCCAGAGCGGAGTGGCCGCGCCGGCGGAGGCGCTGATGGCCATGAAGGCCGCCGTGAGCAGGCTATTTTTTATTCTTTTTGTCATCAGTGGGTTTTATGATTGGTTCGTGAAGGAGAAACGTGTAAGTCAGTGATAATGAGATGCCAAGGCTGCTCCCGGAGGTGCCGAATCCGGGAATTGCCCAAGGTGCGCCGTTCGGTTGGCGGGAGTGGTGAATGACCTTGTGATAGCGAAACGACCATCCGGCGGCAAGGTTGCGCCAGAGCTTCACTTTCAGCCCCGCGCCCAATTCAAAATAGCCGCTCACGGAGCGTCGCCACGGAAAATCGACCACCTCCGACGTGTCCCAGTAAGAGGAGCCGAGGTCCACGTCGATAAATCGGTATTCAAACGCGGAGAAACCGTAGCGAATCAGTGCAAATGCCTGATAATCAGGGTTGGAATTATACATGAAGTTATAATCCATGCCTATTTTAAAATAGGGTGCTACTGGCGAGCGGAATGAGTAATTCATGCCGTCGGGGGTCGATCGGGCGGAGCTCATGCCGACCTCTATGGCGGGAAAATAGCGATTATGCAGGGAGAGGCGCGCGCCCAATCCGGCGATGCCATAGCCGGCGCGGAAGGCGCGATTCAGCGCGGGCCAAAGGTCAACGCTGACGTCGATGGCATCCCAGAGGGGGTAAATGTTGCCGATGACCTTGGGTTGCGCCTCGGCGATGGAGTCGACATAAAGGTCGCCGGGGAGTGAGTCGGCCAAGTTCACCTTCTGCACGGGAGTGGGGGCGCCCACGGGAGTCACCGTGCGGCGGGCCGAAAGCGTCAGGCAACAGGCTGAGGCTAAGAGGATTATGAACATCAAGCGCTTCATTGGTCGTCTTCGTCGTCCTCCGCCTGCTCGGGGGTGTTAAAAAATATCTTAAGTTGCTGAATGTCAACGTTTGTGATCAGCGAATCGGTCACGGCCACGGAGTCAATCAGCGCGCCGGTCCATTTGACGCCCTTGATTCGGAAGAGCCACACGGCGCCGCAGTCGGCCGACGCAAAATAGGGTGTGGTTTCGTAAGTGAAGGTGACGATGTCGGTGATGGCGCCGGAAGTGAATGCAAATGAGGTAGTTCCGTCGTTGGGTCGGAAGGGCAAATAGACCTCTGAGGCGGTTTCGGAGGGCTCACAGAGCAGCGAGTCGTTGGGCGCGCCTACGCCGCCAATGGCCAGTCCGCTGACGGAAACGGCGCCGCCGGTCTCGGCCGAGTAAAAGCCGGCCTTGGGGAGGGAGTTTTGATTGTCGTAACACGCCCCGGTGGAGCATCCGACAAGCAGTAAGACCATGGCTGACAGCAAGATAACCAATTGCTTCATAAGCGCGCAGAGATTTCGTAGTCGTTACGTCCGGAGGAGTTGCGAGCAATCAGTTCGCCCACGAATCCGGCAAGGAAGAATTGCGAGCCGAGGAGCATCATTGTCAGCGCCAGGTAGAAATAAGGCGAGTCAGTGACCAGCGAATAGCTCATTCCGTGGTTCATCTTGTAGAGCTTCCAGAAGCCCACAACCATGATGGAAATCAGGCCGATAAGGAACATCAGCGACCCCATGAGGCCGAAAAAGTGCATAGGTTTTTTGCCGAATTTGTCAGTAAACCAGAGCGTCATCAGGTCTAAATAGCCGTTGACGAATCGGTCCAGGCCAAACTTGGTTGAGCCATATTTGCGGGCCTGATGGTGGACCACTTTTTCGCCGATTTTTTGGAATCCGGCGTTTTTGGCCAAGTAGGGGATATAGCGGTGCATATCTCCGTAAACCTCAATGTGTTTGATGACGTCGCTGCGGTAGGCTTTCAGGCCGCAATTGAAGTCATGGAGATTCTTAATTCCGGAGACTCGGCGCGCTGTGGCGTTAAAGAGTTTGGTGGGAATGGTCTTGCTCAGCGGGTCATAACGCTTTTGTTTCCAGCCGCTTACCAAGTCGTAGCCCTCCTCCGTAATCATGCGGTAAAGTTCCGGAATTTCGTCGGGCGAATCTTGCAGGTCGGCGTCCATGGTGATGACCACTCGACCGCGGGCGGCCTGGAAGCCGACGTTGAGCGCCGGACTCTTGCCGTAGTTGCGTCGGAAGCTGATTCCGTGGAGGTTAGGGTTTGATTGACAGAGATTTTCAATCACGCGCCAGGAGCCGTCGGTCGAGCCGTCGTTGACAAAAAAGACCTCATAGCTGAAATTGTTCTCAGCCATGACGCGCTCAATCCACTGAGCCAATTCCGGCAGCGATTCTTCCTCGTTAAAGAGCGGAACAATCACGGATATGTCAATCAATGTCGGGTTATCCATTGCAATGAGTCTCGAAATTTCTCTGCAAAGTTACGAAAAATTTATGAGAAATTCGGCATGTTTTGCCCTCAATCTTGCAGTTCGGCCGAAAGTTGGGCCGCAATGACGCGCGTCAAGGGGTAGTCAGGCATCCCGGCGAGGATTTCTGCGGCCTTTTCGCGTGCGTCGGGGCGGGTGGGGAGCAGGTTTAAAATCAGGCGCATAGCGGCATATCGCTGCAGCGGGTCGGCTGATTTTGCGGTCTCTGCGGCCAATTCAAGGGCGGCGGGGAGGTGGCGCAGCGATGCGTGACAAAGAATGTCGGCCTCCTCGGGGGTGCGCACCTCCGCGAGCCAGCTCCCCTGCGGCTCCGGCTGAATCATCGGGGCTAAGAGGCGCGATTCGCGGCAGTCGCTGTCGTCCCAAAGAGCCTGCGCAAGTTGCTGATCCTTACCGATTTGTGTAGCAAGTTGGCGCAGCTGGATAATGTTGAGGCCGAAAATCAGCTTATGGGGGAGCGACGCCTGCTTGCGCAGAGTGTCGGCAAGCAGGCCGTTGCGCAGGGCAAAAAACTGCTGCTTAACTTCCTTAAATTCCATTGATTAGCTTTATCGCTTCCTCGATCGTGACGAGGTTTTGCTCGCCCGACGCCATGTTTTTGAGGGTCATTTTGCCCTCGGCCATTTCGCTTTCGCCGACGATGGCCACGAAGGGAATCTTCTTGGCGTCGGCATAGCTCATCTGCTTTTTCATCTTGGCCGAATCGGGGTAGATTTCGGCGCTGATGCCCGCGCGGCGCACCTGAGAGAGCATCTTCATGGCTGCGGCAGATTCGGCCTCACCCATGTTGAGGAACAGCAACTTAGCCCCGGTCAGGAGGTCGGCAGGATAGAGATTCAGCTGGTTCAGAACGTCGTAAATGCGGTCGGCGCCGAAGCTGATGCCCACGCCGCTGAGGCCCGGCATGCCGAACACTCCGGTGAGGTTGTCATAGCGGCCGCCGCCGGTGATGGAGCCGATGGCCACGTCAAGGGCCTTGACTTCGATGATGGCGCCGGTGTAATAATTCAAACCGCGAGCCAAGCTGACGTCCAAATCCAACTCGGCGCGTAGGCCTAAGTTCTTGACTCCGTTGACGATAACGGTCAATTCCTCAACGCCTTTGCGGCCGATTTCCACGTCGGTTAGTAGCGAGCCTAACTTCTCCAGGCGCTCCTCAACGGTGCCGTCAATTTTCAGCAGCGGCTCCAAGGCGTTGATGGCCTCGGCTGAAAGGCCGCGCTCGGCGAGCTCGGCTTTCACGGCGTCGAGGCCGATTTTGTCGAGCTTATCTATGGCCACGGTGATGTCAATAATCTTGTCAGGCTCGCCGATGAGTTCGGCAATGCCGGCAAGTACTTTGCGGTTGTTGAGCTTGATGGCGATGCGGATTTTCAGGCGGGAAAACACTTCGTCGATCAGCTCTAACAGCTCCACTTCATTGATGAGCGAGTCGGAGCCCACGATGTCGGCATCACACTGATAAAACTCTCTGTAGCGGCCTTTTTGGGGGCGGTCAGCGCGCCACACGGGCTGAATCTGATAGCGCTTGAAGGGCATTTGCAGGTCGTTGCGGTGCATGACGACGAAGCGAGCGAAAGGCACTGTCAGGTCATAGCGGAGGCCCTTTTCGCAGAGCTGGCCGGTCAATTTGCCCCACTGGCCTTCGGGATTATCAATGAGCGCGCGGTCAACCGAGCGCAGGAAGTCGCCGGAATTGAGGATTTTGAAGAGCAGTTTATCGCCTTCTTCGCCATATTTGCCCATCAGGGTTGAGAGGTTTTCCATGGCGGGAGTTTCGATGGGGCTGAATCCGTAGAGCTTAAACACCTCGCGGATAGTATCGAAAATATAGTTGCGCCGGGCCATTTCGGCCGGCGAAAAGTCGCGTGTACCTTTAGGAATGGAAGGTTTCATTTCGTTCAAAAATAGTTAAAATTGACCCCACAAAGTTACGAAAAATCCTCATTAAATCCAAACCCGGAGGGAGGTTATAGTTAAATTAGCTAATTTAGCTATTATAAAAAAAGAATGAGTAACGCAAACCGAAATCTGACAATTACTCATTCTCCTCTCTCCTCGGCGGTATGGACGGGACTCGAACCCGC
>CAZLMV010000090.1:0-8448 GCA_964560625.1 uncultured Bacteroides sp.
TGCTCGACGACGAACTCAAGGCCGAAATCGAAAAGACCCTCCCCGAAGGTGTGCCTCACGTGTTCATCTCCGCCGTGACCGGTCAGGGGCTCACTCAGCTCAAAGATATGCTCTGGGCCGAGATTACCGACGAGTCTAACCAGCTTCAACTCAGCAATATAACCCACCGACCCCTCGACGGACATCACCGCGTCAGCGAAGAGGATGCCTTCATCTTTGAGCCGACCCCCGTGGAGCCCGACGACGATTTCGGCGAAGACGACTACGACCCCGAGCTCGACGACTTCGAGGACTTCGACGACGACCTCTATAAGTAAATTTTCTATGCGCCATAAGGGAAATGTCGGGATTTTTGCGTAACTTTGCGGTTGATAAACCGCATGAAACACATCACACCAAAACGCAAGTATCTCGTCGCCGCAATTGCCCTTGTGGCGCTATGCAGTTGTGGCCGCCGCAATTCGCAGGCTGAAGTCGCTCTTGTAGACTCGGCAAAAGTCGCTGAGCCTGAGGTGATTACGGCTCTGCCTGACACTGCGTATCAATCAGCCGAGGCAGTGAAATTCACCGTCGAACTGCTCGACACCGTCCATCCCGGTGAGCTCAACTCGCTCGCCGACCCTTACGCCTCCACCCCCGGGGGATTCACCTTCCGCAAAGGCCAGCTCCGCCAGGGCGACTTTGGCGGACGCGTCAGTGGCACCCCCTCAGAAATCGTGGTCGACTGGACCTTCGAAACCGACATGGACTTTCGCGAGACCTCCGTCGGCATCTGGGGCGGTGGCACCGGGTGGACCGGTCAGCCCGTGCTCGTTTGCTGGCCCGATTCGCTGATGGAGCGACTGAAGGCGGCTCCGGGCGTCCTTCCCTCAGTCGGGCCGCAGGAAGTGATCTTCGGCTCGCTCGCCTCAAAGGTCTATTTCGTTAATTATCAGACAGGTGAGGCCTCGCGCGAGCCCATTGATGTCAATAACCCCATCAAGGGGAGTATCTCTCTCGATCCGACGCTCAACGGCAACCTCTACGTGGGCCAAGGCGCGCCGGCTGTCCGCCCATTTGGCGCGATGGTCATCGACCTGTTTGCCCATAACGTCTCCCATTTCTTCCCCGAAGACCCCAAGGCGCCGCGCCATTGGGGCGCATATGATTCGTCGGCCCTGCGCGCCGGCCAATTCCTGATTCGACCCGGCGAAAATGGCAGGGTTTATAAATTCAATGTCGCCCCGGGCGAGCTGACTCTTCATTCCGCGCTGAGCTATACAGTTGACGGCGCTGCGCCCGGCATCGAAGCCTCAATTGCCGTGTATCGCAACTATGGATTCACGGCCGATAATCACGGCAACTTGCTCTGTATCAACCTCAACACCATGCGCCCGGTGTGGCTCTATCGCTTGGGCGACGACGCGGACGCAACGCCCGTGGTGAGCGTGGAAGACGACGTGCCTTACGTCTATGCCTGCTCGGAAATTGATCGCCAAGGGGTCGGCACGGCTCGCTTTGCCAAAATCAACGGCCTCACGGGCGAACCCGTCTGGAAACAGCGCATCGAAGGGCGCCGCTTTGACATTGACACCAAGCATTTCGACGGCGGATTCTACGCCACGCCGCTCCTCGGCACCGGGAATTGCAGCGACCTAATTTTTGCCAACTGTGTGCTCAATCTCAACAACCAAAATGGCGAAATGATTGCCTTTGAGCGCGCGACGGGCGAAATTCGCTATCGTCTGCCGCTGAAAAAATATGCCTGGTCGTCGCCCGTGGGCTTCCTCAACGAGGCCGACGAGCTCTTTATTGTCAATTTTGACTGTGTCGGCCATGCCTATCTCATCGACGCCGCCCGCGGCGAGATTATCGACACCAAGCTCGTGGGCGCCAATTTTGAATCGTCGGCCGTGGCCATGGGCAATTCGCTCGTAATCGGCTCGCGTGGTAACACACTGATGCGCTTAAGTATCAAATAATCAGACTTTTGAACCATGAAAAAACTCCTGATAATCCTACTGATCATCGTCGCCGCCCTCCCGGCCCGCGCCAAAGTGACCGCCGAGCGAGGCCGAGTGCCCGACTCCTATAATTTCTGGCTCTCCACCCCCGACGATAAGGCCGAAGACGAGAAAAAGCCCCTTGTGATCTTCCTTCACGGCGCGTCGCTCTGCGGCACAAACTTAGACCGCGTGCGCCGCTACGGCACCATCGACGCCATTGAAAAAGGCCGCAAAATCGATGCCTATGTCATTGCCCCTCAGAACCCCGGCGGGGCATGGAAACCCGCCAAAATCATGAAGTTGGTTGAGTGGATGGAATCGAACTATGACGTTGATTCCCAGCGTATTTACGTGCTCGGCATGAGCCTTGGAGGCTACGGCACCATCGACTTTGCCGCGGCTTATCCTGACCGCGTGGCCGCTGCGCTCGCCATGTGTGGCGGCGGCACCTCCAACGAGCTTTGCAACCTCAACGAGGTGCCCCTCTGGATTGTACACGGCACCGCCGACCGCGCCGTGACCATTGCCCAGAGCGACAAAGTGGTCTCTGAGATGAAAAATGCCAACGACTCCACGCCCCGCCTGATTTATGACCGCGTCCCGGGAATGAACCATAGCCTCCCGGCTCGAATGTTTTATCTGCCAGAGACTTATGACTGGCTTTTCTCTCACTCTCTTGCCGACGAGGACCGTCAAGTCAACCCCGCCTTCCCCGTGACCAACGAAAAACTCCGCACCGCCTACCGGGACCTGCGCAACACCGGTACCTCCTCCTCCAAAAAGCGCTCCTCCAAAAAGCGCTCCAAATCCCGCCGCAAGAAATAAGACCTCCCACTAAAAAAAATCCCGCGCCAAGTCTGATGGCGCGGGATTTTTGTATCGGGGTGAATGGGTAATTACTTGGATTCAAGGCGCTTGGAGGCGATGATGGGAGTGTGCATCGTCGGGGCGGCGGTGCGCGTCTTAGCGCGGAAGCGGATGGTCAGCAGCGGGGTCGTGCCGTTGACGTCGGCCTTGTCGCCGAGGGTGACGAAAGTCGGGTAGAGCACCTTGTCGCCGTTGGTGTGCAAGCGGTCGTAGGTCATGTTTTCCATCTCCTTGAGGGCCTCAGCGGGCTCGGTGCCCACGTATTCGAGCTCGGCGGGATTATAAGGAATGGCCATGGAGAAGGCTGCGAGGGCCTGGAGGTCGTGGCCGTTGACGGTCAAGACTACTTCCTCGCCGGCGGCGTAGGTTTTCTTGGCTGCGTCGAGTGTCAGGGTGCCTTCAAGGGGCTGAACGGCGTCGGGATTTTCAATGCCGCCGTCAAGGCGCGTGGCCACGTTGGCAATGTCGAAGGCGTCGATGAGGCCGTTGCGGTTCACGTCTCCCATGCTGACGTAATCGAAGTCGCCGTCGCCCGTGCGCAGGCCCGTGTAGTTGCGATAGGAGGTCAGGTCGTTGGAGTCGATTTTGCCGTCCTTATTGATGTCGCCGGGGATGAACGACGGGGTGTCGTGCACTTTGAACACGAAGAATTCGCGGCCGGAGCCGAAGTTGCCCACAGCCTTGTCAACGTGCAGGCGAATGTAGCGAACCAAGGGCTGACCCTCTACGTTGACTACCTTGGCGGAGTTATCGCGCGCCCAGGTGAAGGGCATGGCGGGGCTCCAGTCGGTGCCGTTTTCAGAGAGTTCGATGGTGCCTTCTAAGATGGTGCCGTTGGCGGCATCGATGCGCGGCAGGTACTCCATGCGGTCAAGGGTGTTGAACGAGCCGAGGTCCATGACGATGTCCAAGGGGAGAGCGTCGACGCCATATTTGGTGTGCCAAACTTCGCGGTCGTCGTGGTCAAAGAGGCGGCTGATGCGCTGGCCGCCCTGGGCGGGAGTGGAGGCCATGGCCGTGATGCCGCTGATGGCAAATTCCAAGGGATTGTCGGCCGTGGTGACGTTGATGGTGGTCCATTCGGAGGCGCCGGCGGGGTTGACGGCGCGCAGCTGGAACTGATAGTCGGTCTGGGGCACGAGGTCTTCCACCAAGAAGGTGTTTTCGCCCTCGGCCGAGCCTAAGTTGGTGTAAAGCATGCCGTTAAAGAGCATTTCCAACGAGGTTGCGTCGGCCATGGGAGCCCAGCGCAGATTGACGGCATAGGGCTGAATGTCTGCCTCATCGAGCTCCACTTGCGGGGCCTCGGGAGCCGTCAGGGCGAGCACTGCGGGCATGGCCGCTTGCGGATTCAGCTCAAAGCCTTTGACGGTGCAGCTCACTGAGGTCTCGGTGGTTTTCACCGTGGGAAGCTTCACCAAGAGCTGAGGAATGGCGGCGGCGGCTTCTTCTATTCCCCACTGGCCCAAGCGGTTAGCGGAGTCGTCAAGCATCCAGGCGGCGTCGTTTGCTTCAAATTCTTGGCGATTGGCCGCGTGGGTGAGTTTGACCTTTTTGCCGCCGAGGGCGCCGACCACTTCCTTCGGTTCGGAGGTGATGTTGATGCGCAGCTCCGTGCTCTTGAGGTCGGTCATGCCGGGGAAGGTGCCGATGGTGGGGTCGATGGTTACGGTCAGCACTCCCTTGGCCGAGAGGTCAGAGGTGATTTTGGTGGTGGCATATTCGCCGCGGAGGTAGGCCTCGGTGGTGCCATCGTCGTCATACTCAGTGAGTTCCGACTTTCCGGCGGGCCAGAGTTCAAAGATGCGGCGCGAGGGGTCAATCTGATTGGGATTGTTGTTCGGGTTGGTCATCGGGATGATGGCGCCGGCCTTGACAAACACCGGGAGCTTCCACAGCGGCGCATCGAAATTATTGAGCACAATGTCGCGCTCCGGGTTACCATAGCTCAGGCCGGAGAAATAGTCAAACCATTGTCCGGCAGGGAGATAGATGTTGTGGCGCACGTCATTTCCGGCCTCGTCAGAGCGCGTGGCCTGATAGATGGGGGCCACGAGGAGCGACGGACCGTAGAGGAACTGATAGCGTGTGGCCGTGCCGTGCGTGTAGTCGTTGGGATAATCCAAGAACATGGCGCGGACCATCGGTTTGCCGTCAATTGCCTCATGGCCAAGGGTATAGGCATAGGGCATAAGCTCGGATTTGAGCTTGAGGTAGGCGCGGTTAATCCGCTCGGCGTCATCGCCAAGTTGATGAGGATACTTCGGGTTGGAGCCCCAGCCGTCCATGTTTAGGAGGATCGGGGTGAACGTTTTCCACTGATAATCACGGACGTTAACCGGGATATTTTTGCCGCCGAAAATGCCGTCCATGTCTGAGCCGATGTTCGGCTGGCCGGAGAGGCCTGAGCCGAGGTAAGTGGGGATATGGAAGCGGATGTATTCCCATTGGCCGCCGGTTTGGTCGCCCGTCCAGATGCCCGCATAGCGCTGAGTGCCGGCCCAGCCGTCGAGGGTCACGATGAAGGGGCGGGCGTCGTTGCCATAGTAGGGAATCAGGTCGTAAACGTCTGATATTCCGTTAAGTCCAAAGGAATAGCCGGCGCCTACCCAGGCCACGTCGGTCTTGAGGGCGCGCACTCCGGCCTCGCGCACTTCCTTGACGAAGTCGCGCTGGAGCAGCGGCTCAACTTTCGGGTCGGGCTGCAGCGAGCATTGGGTCCAGAGGCCGATTTCCACGCCATTTTTCCGGGCATAATCGCCGAATTGGCGCAGGTTTTCGATGTTGCCGTCGAGGGTAGAGGTCTGGCCATAACCGGCGCCATAGCCGTCGTTAGGGGCCACCCAACCAAGAGGCATGTCGTGGGCCGCATAGCGGTCAATGACGGCGCGCGCCGAGAATTGATAGTTGCCCGGGAGCTCGCCGTTGAGGCTCTCCTTGATGCCGCCATTGTCCTTTTGGCTCTCGCGATATTTTTTACCGTCTTCAAAGAGAATTCCGTTTTCGTCTTCCTTCCAATAGTCTCGGTTATAGGCGTTTAGGTGGCCTTCATAGAGCCCGAATTTCGGCATAAGGACGGGTTGGCCCGTGAGCTGATAGAAGTCGTTGAGCAGGCCCACGGGGGTGGGGTCAACCATGATGAAGACGTCGAGATAAGGCGCATTGTGGGTCAGCGTAACCTGGCCCGGCTCGGTGGCGCCAAAGTCGTAGGCGCCGGGGGCAAACGTGTGCCACATCAGGCCGTAACCGTCAGTTGACCAATAAAAAGGCGTCGGAGAGGCCACGCCGCCGTCGGTCCATGAATTAGTATTGACAATGTCAATCACCTTACCTTTATGGGAGAAGCGGCCGTTTTGCACACCGCCGCCGTAGAAATATTCGCCCGGGTTTTCGCGGAACTTCAAAGTGGTCTTTTTCGGGTCAATGGAGATGGGTGCCACGGTCTGCACCACTTGGCGACCGCTGACAATGTCGGTCACCGTAAATTCCTGTCCCTCAGCCGGAAAATCAATGCGGATGCGGGGCGACGAAACGCTCACCGAGCCGTCGGCGTTATTTTTCACGATGATAGCCCCCGACTGCTTGCGGGGATTATTCACGAGGATTTGGGCCGGCGGATTAGCATCCGGATTGCGCGGAATACCCCCCTGAGGGTCCGCAAAAAGGCGGAACACGTTAGGCCCGTAGAAATCAATCAGCAGGGGCTGCTGATCGGCCCCGAACTTAACCTCCACGGTCTGCGGATTCAGCTGCACCCCATTGGCCGCGCTCCCGGCCAACGGCGCCGCAGCAATCACCGCCGCCAAAATCGAAAACTTAAAATTTCGCATGGTATAATCAGATCTCAGTTAACAAAGTGATGAATTAAACACCCACAAAGTTACTAATTTCCCCCGACATTTCCAAACGCTATTTATCGCGATAGGGGCAATTTTTTAGAAATTGTAGGGGATTAGTAGAGGGTGGGGTAGCGTTCGATGGTGATGCAGTCGGAGAGGGGGTCTTTTTTGGTGTTGGAGTAGATGGAGAGGTAGCTGGTGTAGTCCCGGTAGTCTGTTTTTTCGGGGTCGAGTTTGGGGGGCATTTCGTAGAGGAAGATTTTTATGGTGGTGGAGTTGATGACTACGGCGGTCCAGTTTAAGTGAGGGTTATGGTAGGCATTGGGTGAGGTGGGGTCGTTGTTGATGTAGAGGTTTTTGGCGTTTTTGCATTTGAGGGTGATTTCGCAGGGCTCGTAGTTGGCGCGGATTTCATACGCTTTGGGGCAGTGTAGTGGATCGGGGGATTCGTAGATGACTTTGGCGTTTTCGGGGTTGCTGACGGTGTAAGAGAAGATCAGGTCGGCTTCTTCTTCCCGGCAGGAATTGAGGCTGAGGGTCAGGAGGGTCAGGAGGAGGAGCAGGGACTTTTTCATAACAAATAGCTGAGTTTGAGGTGATTGATTTGCGGCAAAGTTACGTAATTTCCATCAAATCCGCAAATATTTATAAGAGTTATAGGAATTATAAGAATTGTAAATCCCCGTTGCCGCAAAATGGGAAAAAGGCGCGCTCGGATGGGAGCGCGCCTTTTTGGGGACGTTCGGGAGGGGATTATTCGCCTTGTTCGAGCTTTTGCTTGAGGGCGGCGAGGGCTTCAAGGTCGCCAAGGGTGGTCTTTTCCGGTGCGGGGAGGGCAGCGGTTTCTTCCTGGCGGGGAGCGCGGGCGGCGCGAGCGGCTTTGCGTTCGGCCTTGCGTTCAGCCTTGGTTTCGTCTTCGTGGATGCGGCTGTGGGAGAGGATGATGCGGCGGTTGTCCTTGTTGAATTCGATTACTTTGAATTCGAGGGTTTCGCCGGCCTTGGCCTGCGAGCCGTCTTCCTTGACGAGGTGGCGGGGGGTGGCGAAGCCTTCAACGCCTTCGGCGAGGGAGACTACGGCGCCCTTTTCCATGAGCTCGGTGATGGTGCCCTGGTGGATGGTGCCTACGCCGTATTGTTCTTCAAGGGCGTTCCAGGGGTTGTCTTCGAGCTGCTTGTGGCCCAGCGAGAGGCGACGGTTTTCTTTGTCGATTTCGAGCACCTGCACTTCGATGGGGGCACCGATCTGGGTGAATTCGCTGGGGTGTTTGATCTTCTTGGTCCAAGAGAGGTCAGAGATGTGGATGAGGCCGTCGACGCCTTCTTCGAGTTCTACGAACACGCCGAAGTTGGTGAAGTTACGCACTTTGGCGGTGTGGCGGCTGCCGATGGGGAAGCGAACTTCGATGTCGGCCCAGGGATCGGGCTTGAGCTGCTTGAGGCCGAGGCTCATCTTGCGGTCTTCGCGGTCGAGGGTCAGGACTACGGCTTCGATTTCGTCGCCTACCTTGAGGAAGTCCTGAGCGGAGCGCAGGTGCTGGCTCCATGACATTTCGCTGACGTGGATGAGGCCTTCAACGCCGTGGGCCACTTCAACGAATGCGCCGTAGTCAGCCATAACGACAACTTTGCCTTTGACCTTGTCGCCGACCTTGAGGTTAGCGTCAAGAGCATCCCAGGGATGGGGCTGGAGCTGCTTGAGACCGAGGGCGATACGCTTCTTTTCGTCGTCGAAGTCGAGGATAACGACGTTGAGCG
>CAZLMV010000091.1:0-1993 GCA_964560625.1 uncultured Bacteroides sp.
GAGGAGATGCTTTATGACACCGTGCGCAGCTGCGTGATCCGCGCTCAGTCGATGTATGCCGGCGTCCCGGTGTTAGAACTGGCCGTCAACAAGTCAATTCCCGAGGAAGACCCGGCCGTAGAGATCCAAACGGTTGAAGCCGACGCCGACGCCCCCATGGAGATCTACACCCTCCGCGGCATCCGCGTGGGCTCCGACCTCGACACCCTGCCCCACGGCATCTACATCATCCGCCAAGGCGCCAAAACCACCAAACGCGCCATCTAACCTGCCCTACCCCGCGAAAAAACATCCCGCCGGCGTCCCCTCGCACGGCGGGATTTTTTTTGACCAAATGGGTTTGGAATGTTCGGGGATTTTTAGTAAATTTGCGGGTGAATTACTTTTCAATTGTTAGGAGTATGAATTTTAAGGCAACTATTTGTTTATCGATCACATTATCTTGCGCTTTATATGCCTCGGGCGCCGTCAGCCTTGTTGACGGGGGCGTCTATCGCTTCACGAATCGGGCTAATTCATTGGTAATCACGTCGCCGGCAGCCACGGGCGGCATCACGGCCAACGCCCTCGACGCGTCAAATCCCCATCAGCTATGGATAGCCGAGGAGACGGACGGGGGCTACCGGCTGCGCGACTTGGTCCACGGGACATATATGACGTCGCCGCTGAGCCGCAGCGCGCAGTGGACCACGACCTTCACCACCGCGCCCGATGCCTCGACCATGGCCTTCATCTTCCCCGACGAGGCCGACAACACCTCCATTCAGACGGCCGGCTTCAACTCGGCCACCCATGGCGCGCAGGGCGGTTATGCCCACGCCAACGGCGGGGCGGGCGTCAGCGTGGTTTGCTGGGGTCCGGGGGCCGACGCATCGCGCTGGAGCGTGGAGAAAGTTGACGTAACTGCCGTAGAGATAGCCAATTACCGCAAGCAGTGGTTCCCCATAGAGATGCTGCCGGGCAAGGTCTATCAATTCATCAACAGCACCCGCGGCCACGCCATGCGCGCCGCCGACGGCCGAGGCAACGTCAACTGCGTCACCCCCGATGCGGCCGATGCCTCTCAGCACTGGTTAGTAGAGCCAAATCCCAAAGGCTCAGGCTATTACCTGCGCAACATGGTTTCCGGGGCCTATCTCAACGCCCCGCTGCGCACCGGGGCCTACTGGACCGCCTCAGACTATGCCGTGCCGCAGTCAGCGCTCCTCAACATCGAGCCGCAATCAGACTTCGGCGATCTCTTCACCATCATCCCCCAAAGCGCCGACCCTAACTCGCAAAACTATGCCCACGAAGACGCCTATGACCGCCTTTACTCCTGGGGCAAGGCCACGGACCAGTCAAAATGGACCATCAACCTCATTGACAGCTACTCAGACGCCGACATCGCCGCGGCGCGCGCCACGTGGACCACTCCGCTGTCGACCTTAGAGCCGAATCGCGTCTACCATATCACCAATGCCAACTATGGCCACGGCCTGACGACCAACGCAGCCCACCGCGCCATCTGCGCCGCCGCCAATCCCGAGGCCGAGGAGCAGCAATGGGTGCTGGAAGAGGCCGACGGCGGCTACATTCTGCGCAACTACAAAAACGGCGGGGCGCTGACCAGCTCCATGGGCCGCAGCCAGCAATGGTCGCTGACCCACAGCTCGACGCCCGACCCGGAAAAAACCGTCATGGACATAACGCTGACGGCCCAGGGCTTCATCATGGAGCCGGCAAGCGTCACGGGCCTCAGCGGCGACCAGAAAAACTACGGTTTCGCCCACGAAGCTGGCAATGGCCAGGTGGTTTGCTGGAACAGCAGCGAGCGCCCCTCGCAATGGGTTTTCTCGCTGATTGACAACATCTCTGAGGCCGACATTGAGGCCAAGCGCGCGGGCTGGGACTTCACCATCCGCGAGGGCCTGCAGGCGCTGCTCGACGCCCTCTATGCCGACCTGACCTGCACGGAGCTCCGCCCCGAATATGCGGCCATGACCGAGGAAGA
>CAZLMV010000091.1:2093-8424 GCA_964560625.1 uncultured Bacteroides sp.
TCAGACGAGGGCACAGTGCTCTACGTCATGGTGGAAAAAGGCGCCAAGCCCGGCTCGACGCTCTACTTGTCCTCGCGAACCTACACGGACAACGTCGACATGCACAACGTGGTCACCGATGGATTTGAGCTCCACGAGGGCCTGAACATCGTGCCCTGCTCGCGCGACTGCGCCCTGATGACCATATATTATAATGTGTCGACCAACTCGGGCCGTCAGCGCCTGCGCCGCCTGTCGGACTACGACGACATCAAGATCCACATCGAGGGCGGCTCGCTCAACGGCCACTTCAACTCCGTGGGCGATGCGCTCTACACCCCCGACAACAACGAAGACTGGTTCTACTATCGCGACCGCGCCCGCTATCAGCGCTTCCCGCTGATTTCCAAGCACTGCATGCTCTATTTCGACTTCCTTGACGTGACGGCCGACGGCTCAACCTGGAAGGGTCTGAAAAACCTCATGACCCGCGCCGAATATCAGGCCGGCAACTTCGACCTCAACGCCACGATGGACGCCTGGGACGAAATGTTCCTTGCCGAAACCCTCGTCATGGGCCTGCAGAGCGACGAAGTGATAATGGCCGAGAAAGCCGCCGGGCGCGATTATTATGACCCCAACGCCCTCGACCCCATTGCGCCCGACGATTATGCCGAATATTTCAACAATCGACTGATGGGCATCTCCATCCCCTCGGGCTTCATGTCAGCCACCTGGTATAGAACCACTTACCACGTCAACACGCTGCGCTCCGTGGTGATGCAATTCCCCACGATGGACCTCTGGGGCCCGGCCCACGAATTCGGCCACCTCAACCAGGGCCCGCTGAAAATTGCCGGCACCTCGGAGGAGAGTAACAATGTGTTTTCCAACGTAGTGCTCTTCTATCGCGGCAGCTCGACGTCGCGCGCCGAATTGCCGTCGGTCCACCGCGCCAAGTTTAACCAGGGCTGCAATTTCCATGAATATGACATCTGGGGCACCACGCGCATGTGGTTCCAGCTCTGGCTCTATTATCACGCCGCGGGGAAGAACAAACACTTCTATCCGCGCCTGTTTGAGCTGCTGCGCGACAATCCCCTGCGCAAAAACAGCACCGAGCACCTCAACGCCAAGGATGACCTGCTGCATTTCGCCACGATGGCCTGTGTGGCCGCCGAAGAGGACCTGACGGACTTCTTTGACTCCTGGGGCTTCCTGCGCCCGCAAGATGGCTACTACATTGGCGATTACACGTCATATACCTCCTATCTCTCGCAAGAAGAAATTGACCAATGGCGCGCCCAAATCGCCCAAATGGCCGAAGAAAACGGCTGGAAAAAGAACGCCGCCATCATCTTTATTGACGACCGCGTGGGCTCCACGAAGCCGGGCTATGCCGACTTCTGCCAGCCGCGTAACGCCGGCACCATGGGCGGCCTTGACGACTTCAAGAATGGCACGGACCAAGTGGAGGGCGAGTATCAGTTTGCCCTGAGTGGCACCACGGTCACCGTCAGCGGCGGCACGGGCGGCGCCGGCTTCCTGATCTACGACTCCGACGGCCATCTGCTCGGATTTGCCAACGATTCGCCCTTTGAAGTGTCGGCCGAGGCGGCTCAGAAAATCGCCTCGGGTGAGGCCACTTTCAGCGTCATCACCACCAACAACGAGACCATCCCCGTGGCCGACGCCACGCGCTCCGGCTCCCTTGAAGAGCGCATGGAGGCCTTCAACGACATCCTCGTGCGCGCCGATGCCGCCATTGCCCGCGCCGACTTCGACAACCGCAAAGTGGGCTGCCTGCGCCCCGAAATGGTCAGCGAATTCAAGGCCGAGGTCGACGCCATCAAGGCCATGGTGGCCGCCGGTGAGGTCACCGAAGCTAACATCAGCGACCTCATCGCCCAGCTCAACGCCGGCATTATCGCCACGGAATCAATCCCCCTGAACGACGAAACCACCATCACCGTCAAGCCCGGCTCAATCTACGTCTTCACCGCCAACAAGCTCAAGGGCAACATCGGCATCCGCCCGGCGGCCAACGGCGCCACGGCCATCCCCGCCTCCGGAGCCACCATTGACCCCGAAAACCCCGAGCAGCAATGGTGTTTCACCCGCTCGGCAGATGACTCGGGCTTCTACATTCAAAACGTGGCCAACCACAAGTATCTGCGCATCCCCTCGGCCGACGCCACGGCCCTACCCCTCTCCGATGAGCCGCAGAAATTCAACGTGCGCGTCTATCAGCCCGGATTCGTGTCGCTCGACGCGGAAATCTCTGATAATCACTGCGCTATCCATGCCGACAACAGCAACCGCATAGTGCGCTGGACCTCCGGGGCCGACGCATCGCTCTGGACCCTCCAACTCATTGACGATGACGACAAAAAGGCTAACGAGTTTGCCCTGAGCGACCTGATTAACCGCTCGGAAATGCTCCTCAACCAGGCCGGCGAAATCAGCATCACCCTCACCGACATCACCGACATTGACCTCACCCCCGCAAGCCTCTTCACCAACGCGCCCTGCAAAGTGACGCAGTATGGCGACGGATTCACGGACCAGACCTGGGCCAACCTCTTCGACGACGACGCGCTGACGCTGTTCCACTCCGACTATTCCACCGAAGGGACCTCTGACGGCCTCGACCACTACATCCGCATCGAGCTCCCCGCCGACGCCGAGATTGACCGCTTCCTGCTAACCTATCGCACTCGCGGCGTCAAAGGCACCTCGCAAGCCAACGCCCCGGCCAACGTGCTCCTCTCAGCCTCGACCGACGGCACCACCTGGCACGACTTGGCCCACGTGACCTCCGGACTCCCCTCCACGTTTGCCACCGACGTGACCCTCCCCGCCGTGCTCCTGCCCGAAGCCGCGCGCTATGTCCGCATGATGGTCCTCGAGGCCACGCCTAACTCCAAGGCGGCAGGCCACACCTACTTCGCCATCTCCGAGCTCCGCGCCCAATCGGCCCACGAGCAAGTCGAGGCCATTCCCGCCGAGCATTACACCTACGTGACCGACGAGCTGATGCTCGCTCTCTATGACCAAATCAACGCGGCCAAGCTCACCCTCACCTCTAATCCCTCGGCCGAGCAATTGGAGCAGGCATCAGTCTGGCTCTTAGCCTATTACAACGACCTGTTAGGCGCCATGAACCGCAACAGCGAAATCCTTGCCGAGCTGATTGCCGACACCCGCGAACTGGCCGACATCATTGCCGAAAACGCCGAAACCCTAACCCCCGTGGCGCTCGGCGAGAGTCACTACTCATCCAACGCCGCCTACACCGGCTCGAACTCCGGCGACCGCTTCAGCTCATGGACCGTGCTCTACGACAATGACCCCGCAACCTACTTCCACAGCACCTACGACTCCAACTCCGCCGACGGCCTCGACCACCACATTCAAATCGAGCTCCCGCAGCCCACGACGGCCGACGAAACCCACCTGATTCTGACCTATCGCACCCGCAATCAGAGCGTTAACACCTACTGCCCCGCCGAGGCCGTGATTGAATACTCGGCCGACGGCGAAGACTGGACCACGGCTCAGGAGCTCGACCAGCGCCTGCTCCCCTTCGGCGGCGGCGCGCTATTTGAATCGGAAACGTTTACCGTGCCCGCCGGGACCTCCTTCGTGCGCTTCACGGTCAACAAGAGCCGCCGCTCATCGACCGAAGCGGTCAATGCCACCAGCAATGGCCACGCCTACTTCGTGGTTAGCGAAATGGGCTTGGCAACTTACTCCGTGACCTCAAATCCGATTGCGGAACTCTTCCCCGCCGACGTGGCCGCAGACGTGATGGCCGCGCTCAAACAGTGTCGCGACGCCGAAGTGACCCTGAATGCGTCGAACTCCACCCCGGTGGAATTTGACAACGCCGCCCAGATCCTCCAGCCGCATTACGACACCCTGCTGCAAATCAAAAACACCGCCGAAACCATTGACATTGAACGCGTTGCAGCGGACCGCAACGCGTCAAAAGAAATCTTCGACCTCCAGGGCCGACGCGTAAAAGACCCCGCAGTGCGCGGAGTCTACATAGTCGGCGGCAAGAAGGCCGTCAAGGGTTCTGCGGATTGAAGAAATCTAAAATAGCCTGAGCATGGGCCGCGGCGGCAGCGCCGGGCCCTTCAGGGTCAACCTTCGCCGACGCGTTGAAGTCCGTAATGGCTTCGGCGCGTCGGCCTAATTTCCAGTAAAGGGAGCCGCGGCGATAAAGCGCGCGGGCATCGTCGGGCTCGGCCTGAATTTTAGCCGTCAGCGCGGCAATTTCCTGTTCTATCTCGTTCATAAATTCTTGCGGGGGAAAGCGTCGATGAAGCTCCCGGAAGTGGCGTTGAAAATCTTGACGCCGCGGCCCGAGGCATAGTCTTGAATGGTGTGGTAGGCGCGGAAAGCAATAGCCTGACTGTTAAGCACTTGATGGAGGGGGATTTTGAGGTAATCTACGCGCTGGCGCGCCACTTCGCGGTCGTCTTCCTCATAGAAATGCGGCTGAATGGAGACCACCTCATTGCGGTTGTTGACGCTCAGGGTGCGTATCCACGTATGGTCCGCTCCGCAAATGTATATTTCCCTGAATCCCAACCAGATAGCTATCATAATCGAGGGAATAAGCACATTGCGGGGTCGCGGCATCCCCAAGCGGGCGCCAAACATCATTTCGCGAAACCATTTCGGGCCCTCCATGGCCTTCATCGGGAAGCGCTCAATGCGAATTTTCCCATTGGAAACCAGCGGTTTAACCCCGAAAGGCACAAACAGCGTCATCTCCCAGTCCACGGCCTCAAAGCTCTCCATCAGCCGCCTGACGTTCGGGTCATCAACGTTGACGAAGAAATGCGGGTCGGCAAGCACGTAAAATTCCGGCTTAAGGCGCTGAAATTCAGGCGTATTCGCAAAGAAATTAACCGCCAAAAGCGGGTTCTCCTCCAAGGCTTCGCCGGCTTCCGCAAAAGTCTGCGCAAGGCTCGGCCCATTGCCCAAAATAATCAGCGGCTTCGTTTGCTCCGAGGCCTTAAACGAGGCCGCGCGGGGCGACATCAGTAGTTTAACGATAGACTTAATCATCAGGCAATGCGGAAGTTAGTGTGTAATCAGAGGTGACGACGGTAGAAAGCCGGAATCGGCGGCCATCGGGAATCAAGGCGAAACCAGGCGCCGAAAGAGTGTCGATCATGCTCATGCCTAATCCGGGCGTCCCTGCGGCCTTAAACACGGCCTCCTTGGCAGTCCAGGCAGC
Source organism: uncultured Bacteroides sp. (assembly GCA_964560625.1). Classification (GTDB taxonomy): domain Bacteria; phylum Bacteroidota; class Bacteroidia; order Bacteroidales; family Muribaculaceae; genus UBA3263. Next base: position 7,327 of record CAZLMV010000091.1, read on the forward strand.
AAGCAAATCCACTTCGGCAGCGAGTTCTTCGGGCGTCAGAAACTTGCTCTTCACGCGACTAAGTTGCTCAAGGCGAGGCTCTTCAATGTCGACCCCGCAGCGGCCCGCGGGGCTGACCATCAGCGCGGCAAAGCGCCGGCTATGGGAAATGGAAATCTCCTCCGTCGCGCCAACCAATCGCGGCGCGCCGTCGGCGTCATGCACCAATCTGACGTCGGCGCCAAAGCGGCGGCGAATCAGTTCGGCAACGGCCTCACGCCCTCCCGGGGCAACGAAAATCTGACTCATAAATCCTTGATATTTTGGAGCATATAAAGCAGGTCGCGCTCAATCACGCCGACGGCCGGCGCCACGGAATCCTGACGCAAATCCCGGCCGGTGAACACCGCCGTGCCCGAAAAAAGGCGCGTCGCCGAGTCCGTGGCCAAGAATTGCACGGGAGTGGCTACGGCCCCCGGAGTGGACATCAGCAGGCATCCCCAGCCGCCCGCGGAGGTGAGCTCGGTCAGCTCGCCCTCGGCCCCGGCGGCATTGCGCTCCAAGCGCTCCAAGCGGTTATCAATGGCCTCCTGAAGTTGGCGGGGCGATTCCACGGCCGTCATGGTGCAGTTAATGCGCACATTATAAGCGGGATAAACAATGTCAAACCACCCCTCCGAGCCCCCGGCGGCAATCTGCGCCGAGTCATTAATCATCAGTCCGCCTTCGGGGTGATAGCTCGCGGGGACCTCCGCCAAGCGGGGCCATGCCTGCGGGCGCGGCACGGCTTGCGGCGACTTTTGCGTGCAGCCGGCAAAAATCAAAAGCGGAAACAGCAGCGGCAGCAGTCTCATTGCTGCACCTCCGGCATTACCTTAACTCGCACGCTGACAATGCGATGCTGAGCTATGTCGAGCACCAAGAAGCGGCAGCGGCCATAGACCAAACTCTCCTTTTCGCGCGGGAAATCGCCCTTGATGGCCAAGAGCATTCCGGCAAGGGTTTCGCAATCTTCAGTGACCGGGCCGTAGAGCTCCTCGGCCTCCTCTTCTTGCTCGGTGATGCGGAAAAAGTCGTTCAGCAGGGTCTTGCCCTCGAAGATGAACGTGTTGTCCGGGA
>CAZLMV010000092.1:0-8377 GCA_964560625.1 uncultured Bacteroides sp.
CGAAGTCGCCGTCGCCTTGGTAGGTGAACACCGTGACGTCCGGATTCAGCAGCGACAAATCAGTAGCCACAGCCGGAGCGCGCCCGTGGACGGACACAACCCAGTCTACATCAATATAATTATAGGCGAACACTGCGCAGCCCACCGGAGCTACGCCGATGGCCGTATCCTCCATGCCGAGTTCGTCGATGACTTCGGCCACGAGTTTATGAACCACCCCATGGCTGCACCCGGGGCAATAGTGCATGTTCACGTCCAAGAGCAGCCGCGGCTTGGCTGACACCTTTGAGCCGCCGGCAGCAATGATTTCTTCTTTCGTCATTTGATTACCTCCTTTCTCAGTGCGTCAAGCACTTCAGTCGGGTTGGGAACAATGCCGCCCGTGCGGCCAAAGTGGGCCACCGGAGTGCGCCCTTCGACGGCCAAGCGGACGTCTTCAACCATCTGACCGGCATTAAGCTCGCAAACCAAAATGCCCTTTACCTTTTCCGCGAGCGTGCGAATGGCTTCCGTGGGGAAGGGCCAAAGAGTGATAGGGCGCAGAAGACCCACCTTAACTCCCTGAGCGCGAGCATCTTCGATGGCTTTGCGACAGATGCGCGACATTGACCCGAAGGCCACGAGCAGATACTCGGCATCGTCGGTCATATATTCTTCAAATCTAACCTCGTTTTCCTCGATCGTGCGGTAGGTCTGCTGCAGGCGGATGTTGTTTTTCTCCATGGCCTGCGGATCGAGTTCGAGGGTGGTGGAAATGTTGCGCTTCTTGCGGCCATGTTTGCCGCGAGTGGCCCACGGGCATTGCGCCTCGATTTCGGCGTCGGTGCGTCGCGGTTTGGCGGGGGGAAGCACCACTTTTTCCATCATTTGGCCCACCACTCCGTCGGCCAAAATCATGGCCGGAGTGCGATATTTAAAAGCCAAGTCAAAGCCGAGGCCCACGAAATCAGCCATCTCCTGGACCGATGCCGGAGCCAAGACAATCAGGTGATAGTCGCCGTGGCCGCCGCCCTTGGTGGCCTGAAAATAGTCGGCCTGCGAGGGCTGAATCGTGCCTAAGCCCGGGCCGCCGCGCATCACGTTGATGATCAGTGCCGGAAGCTCGCCCGCGGCAATATAGCTGATGCCCTCTTGCTTGAGGCTGACGCCGGGCGAGGACGAGGAGGTCATCACGGCTTTGCCCGACGAGGCACCGCCATAGACCATATTAATAGCTGCCACTTCGCTCTCGGCCTGCATCACGACCATCCCCGTGGTTTCCCACGGCATCAAGGCCTCAAGGGTCTCCAAGATTTCGCTCTGAGGAGTGATCGGATAGCCGAAATAGCCGTCTACGCCATAGCGGATGGCCGCATGGGCGATGGCTTCGTTACCTTTGAGCAGCTTAACTTCTTCTTCGTGTTCTTTCATAAAAATTTCTTTACTTTACTACCACTTTATAGACCTCGATGCAGGCATCCGGACACACTAACGCACACGAGGCGCAGCCTATACATTTGTCCGGCTCAGCGGCATATGCAAAATGATAACCGCGGTCATTTACTTCCTTAGCACGCAGCGAGAGCACGTCCGTCGGACATGCTACGACGCAAAGGTTACATCCCTTGCATTTGGCGCTATCTATTTCGACCGTGCCGATTACTTTAGCCATATCTTATCGTTTCTTTTTGGTTTTATAAAGTGCAAATATAGCAAAAAATATTTACTTTATGCAACTTTTTAGCGCAAATTAACCAACTGCACACTTCCGCCCGGTTTGCGCACCTCCGTTACTCGATGGCCCGCAGCAGGGTCAGCGCGTCGATATATTGGGCAATGCCCTGAGCCACAGCCCTGGCGTTTGACATCGCGTGGACCACCGTGGCCTGATTGCCCGACACGTCGCCCCCGGCAAACACCCCCTTGCGGGTGGTCATCCCAAAGGGGATCTCGCGGGTAATGACAAAGCCGTTTTCATCAACTTCAATGCCGGTGGTGGTCGAGACGATGCGCGAGGCCGGACGACTGCCCACGGCCATTATCAGCTTTCCGGGGGGCAACTGGCGCTCTTCGCCGTCGGTCACGGCCGTCAGCCGTCGGTCGTCATAAACGCGCGTTATCGACGTGTTCCACAGGAACTTAACCCCTTCGCTGACGGCTTCGTCATATTCGGCTCGCAGGGCGCTCATGTGCTCAATGTCGCGATGATAGACGATGTTCACCTCCGACGCCCCGAAGCGTATGGCCGTGCGCGCTGCGTCGATGGCCGTGTTGCCGCAACCTATAATATATATGCGGTCTCCCTCCTTAATGGGCACCTCCTCGCGGCTGATCATTCCCGCGCGATAAAGGCCCGCACGACGCAGAAAATATACCGCCTGGCGCACTTTGCGCTGCTCCAAGCCCTCGATTTTCAGCTTCTTAGGCTTGCCCGTGCCCGTGCCCATAAAGATGGCGTCATAGCCGCGCTCAAACAGGGCGTCAATCGTGATGTCGGGCCCGATGGTCACTCCGACGTAGATTCTCACCCCTAACTGCTTGATTTTCTCAATCTCGCTCTCCACGATGTTCTTCGGAAGGCGATACTCGGGGATGCCGAACGTCAGCACTCCCCCCGGCTGCTGCTCCATCTCAAAGATGTCGACGCTATAGCCGGCGCGAGCCAACTCGCCCGCCACGGTCAGTCCCGCCGGGCCGCTACCTATCACTGCCACTTTTCCCTTGGTTTTCTGCACGATAGGCTGGCGCGACATGCCCATGTCCGTGTCAAAATCGGCCACGAAGCGCTCCAATTTACCTATGTTGACGTGCTGGCCCGTCTTGCCCAACACGCAATGCCCCTCACACTGACGCTCGTGGGCACACACGCGCCCGCAAACCGCCGGCAAGTTGCTCTTGCGGTTGATGATACTCATGGCGTTGCCGAGGTTGCCCATCGACAGTTCATGAATCCAGTCGGGAATCTCGTTCCCCACCGGGCAGCCCTTTTTACACTGCGGAACCTTGCAGTTCAGGCATCTCTTGGCCTCGGCTATTGCCTGAGCCATCGTATATACTGAATTTTCCACTCTGAAAAAATCAATTCATTTAAAACAACACCGCAAATTTACAAAAAATTTCGGATAACCAATGCGCCTCACCAATTTTTTTTGACCAGGGCCCCAGGGTCCCAGGTTTTGTTGACGCAAGTCTCTGGGGCCCTGGGACCCTGGTCAAAAATTTTCATTGTTGAGCGAACTTATTCGGAGGGTATTGTGTTATATCCGCAGAAAGTTTAACAACAAAACAAATTATGAAAATTAAAAACATCCTCAATGCCGGCATGATTGCAGTTTGTGCAGCTGCCGTGGCTGCTCCCCTTACCGGCTGCAGCAAGTCTAACACCACCACCGAACAAACCACCGACAAGACCCCCACCGAGCAGACCGACGCCAAGGGCTTGGTTGACGGCCTCTTTACCCCCGCAAACCTCGAAGAAGGCAAGACCTACCCCCTGATCGTCGTTACCGGCGACAATGCCGACGCCACCGCCGCCGTCTTCACTGCCGAAGACGTCCAGGCTGCCACCCCGGCCTATGTCTACACCGGCTCTGACGTAGCCTCAATCATCGGTGCAAACGCCGTCGACTCCAAGCGCGTTTACAGCGTAGGTGAAACCCCTACCACCGACGTCTATGCCGCCTCCGTAATCATCGACGGAACCACCCCCGAGCAGCTCAAGGACCGCAACTACACCTTCTTCTTCACCTCTGAAGAACCCGTCAAGGCCCTCACCGAATCCCTCGAAAAAGCCGGCGTAAGCTACACCACCGCCGAAATCCCCGCTGACCAGACCACTGCCGCCCAGCGCAGCGCCGTCACCGGTGTGATGCTCGAAAAAGGCCAGCCCGTCAACATCTTCTACTTCGCCACCGGATCCAACGCCACCGCAGCCGAAATAGCCGCCATCCCCGCCGTCCAATCCTGGCTCCTCTCCAAATAACAAAGCACTAACCAACCCAAAAGGCTGCGCCGCCCCACCCGCGACGCAGCCTTAATCATTTCCCCAAAAATAACCGGGGACAACACCCACCCCCGGGTGCCCAGCGGCAACAACAAATGTAGGGTCGCGGCATGCCGCGGCCTACGGTCTGACGGTAACAAAAAACGCCCATAAGGCGACAAAAGCCTGCATCGCAGGCGTCAAAACATAGGCACGTTCGGAAGGCCGCAAGCCTGAGAGCGTGTCCCACGAAGGTTAAATCACTGAAAATGAGCCGCAGCGCGGCGACAGAATCCATCGCATGCGCTCCTGTCGCCGCGCTGCGGCTCTACTCATTTGGGGTTACCCAATTTTCACACGCTCTCGGGCCAACGGCCCTCCGAACGTGCCTATGTTCTCACGCCCGCTCATGCGGGCTTTTTGCGCCCTAACAAGCCCCCCCCGCCAACCTGTAGGGCTGCGCCCCGGTTCAGCCGAGGCCCCCCCCCCGCAACAGAGAAACGGCCTTGGATGCACCAGGGTGCATCCCTACAATCAGACTAAAAATCAATCAGTTGACAAGCTCCGCGTTGCCTCATTAGGCAAGAACCGCCAAACCCGATAAGATTGATTTGTTTTGGTGTCAGACCGCCGTCTAATCTGACAAAATACAAAAAAATGCGTGACGACCATACCATTTGCCCGTTCCTACGCCTTGAGGCCTTCGCATGCCTAATCTCAGTTGGAACGGGCAAACATGCAGAGGCCTCACGCAGAATATGTATAGTCTAAGCCATCAAAAAAATGGCTGTAACTCAGTTACATATCCGCTGAAGCATCTACTGTTTGCCACATTCTTGACTGAGATTTGAAAGGTGCGAAGTTTCAAGGCGTCAAGAAAGAGCGTTGCAGTAAACGCAATTCAAAATTATATGTCTGCAATCCCGCCCGCTAAGTCCCATTGACCGGACCTCTGCGAGCGGTCTGCGCGGCAAAGTTACGAAAAAGAATCTATTTATGCAAATTATTCCGGGTCTTTGCGGTGGGGGTTGCGGGGGAACCAGCCTTTGCGGACGCGTTCGCGTTGTTCGTAGACTTCCCAGATGCTCCAGAAGCAGGAGAAGGCTACGACGGCGAGGATGGCCGACCAGAAGAGGCTATTCACAAACAAAGCGCCTGCGGAGGCCGCGATGCCGCCAAGGGCGAAGGCCCAGTTGACCTTCAGGCCGAAATAGTATTCGCCCTTGATGACCAAGGGGTGAAACAGGCCGATAATCAGGAAGGTGGAGGCCCCGATGAGGAGCCCCGGCCAATTGAGCGTCAAAACTCGCGCCCCTCGAAGGCGCTGATTTTCTGCCGCCAATCGTCGGTGATCGGCGTGGTGATGCGGGTTTTGAGGTCGATGCTGACCATCGTGGCGTGGCCGTCGGCCTTGACTTCGCCCGTGGCGGAATTGACAATCTGCTGGTGGAGCACCAGGGATTTCGTGCCGATGCGGTGGCAGCGGGTCACGACCTCAAGCGGCTCATAGAGAGTGGTTTGACGCAGATAATTGACGTTGATATTGGCCACGACCAAATTCACGGAGCCCCACTCGATGGGGCCGCCATTGATGGCCGTGAAATAGGCCACTTTGCCAATGTCCATCAGCTGGGTATAGACGGCATTATTGAGGTGGCCAAGCATATCAATGTCGGTAAAGCGAATCTGAACCGGGGTTCGCAACTTGAAGGGAAATTCGGGTTGGTCTACGCTTTGCATATGTTTCTGTCTGTTAGTGGATTACGAGTTCACGAATAGTGTTAGGCGCGCCGGCAAATTCATTGAGCGAGGCAATGAGTTGCGAGCGCATGAAGCTGAGTTCGCTTTTGAGGGAGGCGGAGTTGAGGAAGACGTGCATGACGCCCTGCTCCGTGACGTAGCGGCGCGTGGTGTGGCGGTTGACGGTCGGGCCGACCACCTCGCTCCACATCATGCAGGCCTTTTGCCGGGCCTCGTTGCCCTCCATGCCCGAGCGCACGAAGACCTCGTGGATAATGTCGCCAATGGCCTGTGCTTCAGTCTTTTTCATGGGTCTCCTCTTGATGATGTAAAGGGGTAAATGTGCCGTCGGCCACCTCCCAGAGGCGATAGTCGCCGCCGGTGCGGCTCATGATTTCGTCAAGGTAGGAGCGGTTAGTGTCGGTGATGAAAATCTGGCCGAAGTCGGAGGCGTCGACCAGGCGCACAATCCTCGTAACGCGCTCTGAATCAAGCTTGTCGAAGATATCGTCGAGCAGCAGCAGGGGCTTCATCCCCGTGGCCTCACGCAGGAATTCATACTGAGCCAAACGCAGGGCGATGACGAAGGTTTTACACTGGCCCTGCGACCCCGTGCGGCGCATCTCCATGCCGTTGAGAGTCAGCTCGATGTCGTCGCGATGAGGGCCCACGGAGGTGTGGCGCAAAATCTCGTCGCGCTGGCGGTTGCGGTCAAAAAGCTCCGTCAGCGGTGCCTCCTCCATGCGCGAAACGTAGCGCAGGCCCGGCTCCTCCTGCTCGCCCGAAATCAGCCCGTAATGGCGGCTGAAAATCGGCAGCAGGCGCTCAACCCACTCCCGCCGCGCCTTATATATATAGTCGGCAGCGTCGCTCATCAGCGCCTCCACGGCCTCATAAAGGCGCGCGTCGGTCAGCCCGTCCTTTAGCATGCGGTTGCGCTGCTCCAAGCCGCGACCATAGCGAATCAGCGAGTCAAGATAGCGCGCATCGCTCTGACTGATAACCATATCCATCCATTTGCGGCGCTCCTCGGCGCTCTCACGCACCAAGTCGACATCGCTCGGCGACACCAACACCAACGGAAACGACCCGATATGGTCGCTGAGTTTTTGATACTCCTTGCCCTTGCGTTTGAGGCTCTTGCGGTGGCCCTCGGCAAGGCCTAAGGTCAGGTCCTCATCCAAGCCGCGGCGTTCATAGCTCCCCTTGACCATGGTGAACACCTCGCCGCGAGTGAGCAGCAACTTATCCGGCACCCCGGAAAAACTTCGCCCGAAACTCAGCGCAAAGATGGCATCAAGCAGGTTTGACTTGCCCATGCCGTTATTGCCCAAAAGCCCGTTGACCTTCGGCGAAAACTCCAACCGCGCATGGCGAATATTCTTAAAATTATCAATTGAAAGCGATTTCAACAACATAACCCTGCAAAGTTACAAAATTTTTCGTATATTCGCGCAAAAATTCTTAAGGAAATGTCATATCAGAAAGTAATACTCATCGGAAACGTCGGGCGCGACCCCCAGTTGCGCTACGAAGAAAAGCGCGCCATCGCCTCCCTATCTCTGGCCACCACTGAGACTTACGCCAACCCCGCCGGCGGCGACCCCATCAAGGTTACCGAATGGCACCGAGTGGTCCTGCTCGGCGCACAAGCCGAATTTGCCGAAAAATACATCCGCAAAGGCGCCCGACTCCTCATCGAAGGACGTCTCCGCACCCGCACATGGGAAGACCGTGCCGCCCTGAAACACACCGTCACCGAAATCATCACCGACAAACTCGAACTCCTATGAAAGTCTATACCCGCACCGGCGACTCAGGCATGACCTCCATCGTCGGCGGCCAACGCCTGCCCAAATCCGACCCCCGAATCGACGCCTACGGCACCATCGACGAGCTCAACTCCTGGCTCGGACTACTCATTGCCTCCCCCCAATGCCCCCCCGAAAGCCGCGCCCTGATGATAGACCTCCAAAGCCGACTCTTCGACATCGGCGGCCACTTAGCCGGAGTCCCCTCCCCCGGAATAACACCCGAAAACATCGCCGCCCTCGAAGCCGACATTGACCGCATGACCGCCCTACTCCCCCCCATCACCCAATTCATCCTCCCCGGAGGAACCATCCCCGCCGCACAAGCCAACATCGCGCGCACCGTCTGCCGCCGCGCCGAGCGCCTTATGGTCCTTACTGCCAACCACATCGACCTCGACCCCGCGGCCCTCACACTCATCAACCGACTCAGCGACTGGCTCTTCACTTTCGCCCGCTTTCTCAACCTCAAAGAAGGAAAACAAGAATTTTTTTGGAAAAAGCAATAAAATTTCGTATCTTTGCACCCCTAAAATAACAAAAACCTAAAACTAACACTGATAAGAATATGTACTGGACTTTGGAACTTGCCAGCAAGCTTGAAGACGCTCCATGGCCTGCAACCCGCGAAGAACTAATCGATTACGCCATGCGCTCCGGAGCCCCCATGGAAGTCATCGAAAACCTCCAAGAACTCGAAGACGAAGGCGAAACATACGAAACCATCGAAGACATCTGGCCCGACTACCCCTCCAAAGAAGACTTCTTCTTCAACGAAGAAGAATACTAACCCGAGACAGATTTGTCTAACCGCAAGAATTTCAAAGAGTTGACATCGCAAAACCGCGCCCGTCAACTCTTTTTT
>CAZLMV010000093.1:0-3583 GCA_964560625.1 uncultured Bacteroides sp.
TATTTCAGCGTGCCATCTTTCTGAATGCCCTGCACGTTCCAGCAGCCGGGCACGGCGATGTCGTCCCAGCCTGAGGCGTCAAAGTCTGCCTGATAGAAATCCTGCGGGCGCTTGTCGGGGTGATTCACCCAGTTGAATTTCCAGGTGCCGTCAAGGCTCTTATAATAAGGTGAATTCTCCGGGAGGACCTTCTTGGCCTGGTCAACCGTAGCGAAGTTGAAGAACCAGGCGCGCGGTTGCTCCTTGTTGAGCGAGAGGTTTTGGCAATCCTGCCATTCGGAGCCGTCGGGAGCCGCTACGTCGCCGTAATTAAACCCGCCCAAGGGAGCAGGCACGGCAGCAACCGCAGCCAGCGAGGCACACACTGAAAGTGTCAGAAAGATTTTGCGCATTGTTTGGTTTTATATAGGTTTAAAGTTTATTATTCGCAGTTTTATAAGATTTTTAGGACTTATAAGATTTATAAGTTTAGCTGAAACTATGCGCAAATTTACGCAAAAAAAATGAGAGTTTTGCGGCGATATGCTGTAAAACATATAAAAAAAATCCGCGCAACCCAAATTTTTTGCGTAACTTGGGCCGCGTAAACCTAACCTCTAACACCAAAATAAGCCATGAAAGTATACCAAACTCAGGAAATTAAAAACATAGCCCTCTTGGGCAGTAAAGGCTCCGGTAAAACCACTCTTGCCGAATCTCTCCTCTTCGAATGTGGCACCATCAAGCGCCGCGGTTCCGTCGACGCCAAAAACACCGTCAGCGATTATTTCCCCGTGGAAAAAGAGTATGGCTACTCCGTCTTTTCCACCATTTTCTATGCCGAATATAACGGCAAGAAACTCAACTTCATCGATTGCCCCGGCGCCGACGACTTTGTAGGCTCCGCAATCACCGCCCTCAACGTGACTGACACCGGCGTCATCGTCATCGACGCCCAATATGGAGTGGAAGTGGGCACCCAAAACATCTTCCGCACCACCGCCGCGCTGAAAAAGCCCGTGATCTTCGCCATGAACCAGCTCGACGGCGAAAAGGCTGATTATGACAACGTTATCGAGCAGATGCGCGAAATCTTCGGCCCCAAGGTCGTGCAGATTCAGTATCCCCTGCAGTGCGGCCCCGGATTCAACTCCATGATTGACGTCCTGCTCATGAAGAAATATGAATGGGGTCCCGACGGCGGCGTCCCCACCATCTCCGAGATTCCCGCCGAAGAGATGGAGCGCGCCGAAGAACTCCACAAAATCCTCGTCGAGGCTGCTGCCGAAAACGACGAAGGACTCATGGAAAAATTCTTTGACCAGGGCCACCTGACCGAAGACGAAATGCGCGAAGGCATCCGTAAAGGTTTGGTTGACAGGTCGATATTCCCGGTGTTCTGCGTGTCGGCCCTGAAAGACATGGGCGTGCGCCGCATGATGGAATTCCTCGGCAACGTCGTGCCCTTCGTTGACGATATGCCCGCCCCGGAAAACACTGAGGGCGAGACTGTTAAGCCTGACAGCAACGGCCCGCTGAGCCTCTACGTCTTCAAGACCTCCGTTGAGCCCCACATCGGCGAAGTGAGCTACTTCAAGGTGATGAGCGGCACCCTCAACGTCGGCGCCGACCTCAACAACATCAGCCGCGGCTCAAAGGAGCGCATCGCCCAGATTTTCTGCGTATGCGGCCAGCTGCGCACCCAGGTCGACAAGCTCTGTGCCGGCGACATCGGCGCCACCGTCAAACTCAAAGACGTGCGCACCGGCAACACCCTCGACGAAAAGGGCTGCGACTGGCAGTATGACTTCATCCGCTATCCCGAACCCAAATATACCCGCGCCGTGCGCCCCGTGACCGAGGCCGACTCTGAAAAACTCATGGAAATCCTCACCCGCATGCACGAAGAAGACCCCACTTGGGTCGTGGAACAGAGCAAGGAGCTCAAGCAAACCATCCTCGGTGGACAGGGCGAATTCCACCTCCGCACGCTGAAATGGCGCGTGGAAAACAACGACAAGCTCCCCATCATCTTCGAAGAACCGAAGATTCCTTATCGCGAAACCATCACCAAGGCCGCCCGCGCCGATTATCGCCACAAGAAGCAGAGCGGCGGCGCCGGCCAGTTTGGCGAAGTGCACCTCATCGTCGAACCTTACACCGACGGCATGCCCGTGCCCGAAACCTACAAGTTTGGCTCTCAGGAATTTAAGATGAACGTGCGCGACACTCAGGAAATCCCCCTGCCCTGGGGCGGCAAGCTCGTGGTGTGCAACTCCATCGTGGGCGGCGCCATTGACTCGCGCTTCATTCCCGCCATTGTCAAGGGCCTGATGGACCGCATGGAGCAAGGCCCGCTGACCGGCTCCTACGCTCGCGATGTCCGCGTGATTATCTACGACGGCAAGATGCACCCCGTTGACTCCAACGAAATCTCCTTCCGCCTGGCCGGACGCAATGCCTTCTCCGAGGCCTTCCGCAATGCCAATCCGAAGGTCTTAGAGCCGGTCTACGACGTTGAGGTAATGGTGCCCGGCGACGTGATGGGCGACGTGATGAGCGACCTGCAGGGCCGCCGCGCCATCATCATGGGCATGACCTCTGAAAACGGCTTCGAGAAGATCTCCGCCCGCGTGCCCCTGAAGGAAATGGCCAACTATTCCACGGCCCTGAGCTCAATCACCGGCGGACGCTCCGGCTTCACCATGCGCTTCAATGGCTACGAGCTCGTGCCCTCCGATGTCCAGGAGAAACTCCTCAAGGCCTACGTAGAATCTTCCGCCGAAGATTGATAATTCAAAAATTTTCCGTAACTTTGCAGTCGTTACCGGGGTTTGTCCGGCTCCGGTAACGATTGTGAAATCAACTATTTATTAACTAATCTAAATCAAAATTCAGAAATGAAAAAGTACTTTGCAGAAGGCATCGGAACCATGTTCCTTGTCCTCTTGGCTTGCGGCAGCGCAGTGCTCGCCGGCCCCTCAATCGGCGGTCTCGGCATCGGTCTTTGCTTCGGCCTCGTCCTCCTCTGCCTGGTTTATTGCATCGGCAATATCTCCGGCTGTCATGTTAACCCCGCCGTCTCTTTTGCCATGCTCGTCAGTGGCAAAATGTCAGGCAAGGATTTCTGCGGCTACGTAATTGCCCAGCTCATCGGCGCAACCGTCGGCGCTGCTTTCCTCTATGCTTTCACTGAGTTAGGCCTTCAGGGCGTTTATCAATTCGGTGGCACCACCGGCTCTGAATATTGCCTCGCCACTAACGTTTTGCAGAATGGCGCTACCCCCGCCATGGCCCTGTTAGCTGAATTCCTTCTGACCTTCTTCTTCGTGCTCGTGATTCTCGGCGTTACCGACGAAGAAAAAGGCTTCGGCAAGTTTGCCGGCCTCGCTATCGGCTTGGCTCTCGGCCTGGTAAACATCGTTGGTATTCCCGTTGACAACTGCTCCGTTAACCCCGCTCGTTCTTTCGGTCCCGCAGTGTTTAACCCCGCTGCTTTCGGCGACTTCTGGATCATGGTAGTAGGCCCCCTGGCCGGCGCCCTCGTTGCTGCCGTCTGCTGGAAGGCCCTCCGCAAATAATCTGACAGTGCAAAATAGCCCGG
>CAZLMV010000093.1:3683-8238 GCA_964560625.1 uncultured Bacteroides sp.
TCAGCCCTACCCGGGGTTGCAAAACCTCTCAGGAGTCAACCCCGGAGGGGTTGCACTATCTCCGGGCTATTTGTTACAATATTCTTTCGCGTAAATAATACATCAATAATTTCCAATTACTCCAATTACTCCAATTACTCCAATTTCTAATTTCTAATTCCTAATTTCTAATTTCAAAAATGCGTTTTCGTCTTTTCTGTGCCTTTATGGTCATTGCGGCAGCCCTGAGCTGGGGCGCCGACACCGGATTTATTCTCCGTGGCTACGTCATGCGCAATGACTCTGCCGGCGGGCGCGAGCCCCTCGACTCAGTCATGCTCAGCCTCAATGCCGTGGGCGACACCGCCACCGTGCGCTTCAAGATGCTCGAAGGCGACGATGCCGAAAAGATGAACGCCTCCAACGGCGCCTTCCGCGCCATGGTCTATGCCCCTCCCGGCAAATATGTCCTCACCCTCGAGCGCGAGGGCTATGACATTGTCGTTAAGGATGTTGACCGCAAATTCAAGGACCAAACCGCCGTGTGGCTCGGCTCAATCCTGATGCAGCCCGAGCGCCGCCGCGAACTCAAAGAGGTGGAAGTGGTGTCCACGGCAATCAAGGTCGTCATGAAGGGCGACACCATAGTTTATAATGCCGATGCCTTCAACTTAGCCGAAGGCTCCATGCTCGATGCCCTGGTCAAGCAGCTCCCCGGCGCCGAGCTCAAAGATGGCGTGATCAAGGTCAATGGTCGCCCCATTAACTCCCTGCTGCTCAATGGCAAAGACTTCTTCAAGGAGGACCCGAGCGTGGCCCTCGAAAATCTCCCCGCCTATGCCGTCAAAAACGTCAAGGTCTATGACAAGGCCGGCGAAGATGACTATCTGACCAAGGCCTCTCAGCGCCTCGACACCGACGAAAACTCCGAGAACTTGGTCATGGACGTCGTGCTCAAAAAAGAATACTCCACCACCTGGATGGCCTCCATCGAAGCAGGCTACGGCACCTCTGACCGCTGGCTCGCCAAGGGCTTCGGGCTTGGTTTCACTGATAAATTCCGCCTCTCCGCATTCGTCAACACCAACAACCTGAGCGACGCCACCGCAGCCGGAACCAACGGCGAATGGAACTGGGGCTGGGGCACCAACGGAGTGCTCGAAGTGGAAATGGGCGGCGCCGACTATCTTTACGACGATGGCAAACGCTTGAAAATCAACGGCAACGCCGTCCACTCCCACGAAACCGAAACCGGCCGCGGCGGCGACCTTTCCACCAATTATTACTCCACCGGAAACTACTATATTCGCTCCGACCACAAACGCCGCTACACCTGCGAACACTTCCGCACATCCCACGAACTCAACTACAAGGGCGACAACGTCTACCTCTATGTTCAGCCTAAGGTCGACTGGTTTAAAAACAACACCGTGACCACCAATCGCTCGGCCCGCTTTGACCAAATGCCCGAAGAATGGAAGCGCTCCGAGGCCCTCGACTCAGTGTTTCTCTACGACCCCTCTACGCGCTATAACAACATCCTGATTGAGCGCCTCAAGGAACTCACCTGCGACGCCAACGATCGCCTCGACCTCATCCTCAACTCCCGCCTGCGTTACCGCACCCCCGACATGCCCGGCACCTGGTCATTTGCCCTCGGCGCAAAATATAACCACCAGACCACCGACCGCCGCAAGCTCTACCTCCAAAACTATGGCGGCGCCAACACGCTGACCACCGCCCCCCTGCGCGACGACCGATACTCCCACGCCCCCTCGTCGGGCCACAGCATCAACCCCAGCGTCACGTATGACCAGAAATGGACGCGCCTTAACGACGTCTTCTCTGATGCCTTAAACTTCAACGCCTCAGCCGTTTACTACTATAACTACGCCGAAAACTCCTACGACATCTTCTCCCATACCCTCCAGCCCGGCGACCCCATTCCGCCGCTGACCCTCTCCCGGCCCACCGACGCCATTCAGCTTTTGGCCAACAGCCGCCACACCGACAATACCTCCCACACCCTCCAGACCCGCGTGGGCGTCAACCTCAGTCGCGAGCCCGTGGCCCCGGCGGATTCCGGCCTCAACCTTGCCTATAGCCTCGGCCTCAACCTGATGTATGACTGGATTTACGAGCAGCTGAACTACTGCAACTTAGCCGACTTCTCCGAACATCTCTCCCGCCATCAAAACATCGTCTATCCAAGCGTCAACGGCTCTATCCGCTCCAGCAATAAGGACCGCCAACTCAACTTCTATTTCTCCTACACCTACAATCAAAACGCCCCCGCGCTGAGCTCTTATCTCGCCGTGCCTAACACTGACAATCCCCTCTCCGTCAGCGAGCCCATTGGCCGCGACGTCCGCGACCAGCAATCTCACCGCATGTTCCTAAACCTCGGCCGCTATGGCCGCGGAAAACATCGCGAATACACCTACGCCTACATCGGTTACACCATCACCAACAACGGCTTAGGCGGCTGGACCATCATGAACCCCGAGACCGGCTATTCGCGCTCACGGACCGTCAACGTCGACGGCCTCCAAAACCTCTATGGCGCTGTGTCTCACCATCATGGCCTCGGCGACCGCAACCAATTCCAAATTTCCGGTCGCATTGGCGGCGGACTGAACACCTCCAAGAGCTACTTCGCCGCTACAACCGACCCCGACGTCACTCCATCGCTCAACGAAAACTTCTACTCCAGCCTTGACGGCAACATCGGATTCGGCTACACCTTCAAAAACGGCACCACCCTCGGCCTCGATGGCGGCGCCCGGTGGACCTACTCCGACGGCATGGCCGGCGGACGACGCAACATCACCTCCGCCATGACATACCCCCTGAGCTTCAACGCCGAAGTCGAAATCCCCTGGAACATCAAGCTCAAAACAGAATTCAAAGCCGAATTCAACTCCGGTTTCGAAACCCGCATTGCCAACAAAACTCGCTACTACTGGCACGCCGAAATCTCCAAGAGCATCCTCAAAGGTGACCTCACCTTCAAACTCAAAGCCTACGACATCCTAAACTCCATCACCGACTTCCACGTCTACTCCTCAGCCCTCTCCTACGACGAATCCTGGACCAAACGCCTCCCCCGCCACTTCCTCCTCTCCATCTCCTACCGCTTCCGCAAATCCCCCAAAAAAATATAAAATAAAAAAATACAAAATACATAATTTTTAGCGGTGCGGAAAATAGGAAAAATTTTCGTAACTTTGCGGTGTATGTCAGAACAAGAGCAGAACAAATATAATCGCATGATTGAGGCGTTGAGAGCCAAGGCGGCTGAGATTCTTCCCAAAGGGTCGCGGGTGGCTCTTTATGGCTCTCGGGCGCGAGGCGATGCACGCCCCGATTCAGACTGGGATTTGCATATATTGATTCCCGGCGAAGAGAAAGTCCCCCTTTCGCTTTGGGATAAGTTTGCATGGCCATTAGCCGACGTCGGGTTGATTATGGATGAGATTGTTAATCCGCGCCTTTATTCATTCGTAGGGTGGGCTAAACGGAGTTTCCTCCCCTTCTACAAAAACGTTGAACACGACAAAATAATCCTTCTCCAAAACTAACCACCATGGGCTTATCTCCCGAAGAAATCGCTGCGATAATTTCGTATAGAGTTGAAAAATCTGTTCAGGCATTAAAAGAAGCAAAAGACAATGCCGGACTGGGCAACTGGAGCTTGACGGTTAACAGACTATATTATGCCGTCTTTTATCTTGCGCTGGCCATTAATCTTAAGAATCAAGAAATGGCGAAAACGCATAATGGTGTTTATGCTCTTTTTAACAAGAAGTACATAGCCACAAATGTCCTGAACAAGGAAGAAGGACATCTCTATCGCCAACTATTCACCATGCGCCACACCGGCGATTACGACGACCTCTTCGACTGGACGGAGGACGACGTAGCTCCTCTCATCCCTAAGGTTGAGAGTCTTTTGCTCAAGATGAGCTCTCTTCTCAATCCCTAACGTGTATGCCTCCTTTAATTCCCTGAAGATGGGTGAAGAGGAGGCGGGAGAGGGTGTCGGGGGTTGGGATGTTGGGGGTTTCTGAGGCGGTTAGGACTTGGGTGCGGAAGGTGGTGTGGAGGGATGATAGGAGTTGTTGAGGGGAGATGTCGTAGGCTTGGGCGGTTTGGTCAATCCAGTCTTCGTTGGATGTGTGTTCTTGGATGAATTCGTTGAGGACGGTTTCTTGGGCTAATTGCTTGGCTTTCTTGGGGAGTTGGCGGTTGATTTCTTCGTGGGAGAAGGTGTCGCTGTCGAGGTCAATGATGAAGAGGTCAAAGTCCTCAATTACCGATTTGATGAGCTTGACATCAACCTGAAATTCAAAGGCTAAGATGTCGTAGTCAAGCGGCTGGCGACCAATCGGGTCGGCGGCTAAGCGTTCGAGAATCATCATATAGACGCCATAACCCGCGGCGCCATGTTTCATACGAAGTTTCAGAACGTTAGTCTTGTTGCGCTCGTTGATGCTGTGCTTGAAAGAATTCATAATAAATACAAAATACAAAATAGAAAATACAAAATACAGAATTACGAGCGCAAAGTTACGGC
>CAZLMV010000094.1:0-8237 GCA_964560625.1 uncultured Bacteroides sp.
CCTTGGCGTAGAAAGTACGGCTCACCTGAGCGCCGCCGAAAGAACGGTTGGCGAGGAGGCCGCCGTATTCGCGGGCGAAGGGTACGCACTGAGCTACGCACTGGTCAATAATGTTGTTTGACACTTCGGCCAGACGGTAAACGTTGGCTTCGCGGGCACGATAGTCGCCGCCTTTGACGGTGTCGTAGAACAGACGATAGATGGAGTCGCCGTCGTTCTGATAGTTTTTGGCGGCGTTGATACCACCCTGCGCAGCGATAGAGTGGGCGCGGCGGGGTGAGTCCTGGATGCAGAAGTTGAGGACGTTGAAGCCGAGTTCGCCGAGGGTAGAGGCGGCGGACGCGCCGGCCAGGCCGGTGCCAACGACGATTACGGTCAGTTTGCGCTTGTTGGCGGGGTTGACCAGCTTCTGATGGTCCTTATAGTTGGTCCACTTTTCAGCAACAGGACCTTCGGGGATTTTAGAATCGGCGGCAGGGATTACCAGGCCGTCAGGAGTTTTAATAAGTTCCATATTTGTTGATTAGTGGGGGTTTATTCTTGAGTGGGTTGGGGAGTTTGCGGGGCAGCGGGAGCTGCGGGGAAAGCCGGCTGAGTTGGCTGTTCTTCTTCTTTAGGATTGAGGAAGTTGAGGAAGGCAGCAAACTGCTGGAATTTAGTATACATCTTATCGAATTCCTCATCTTTGCCTACAAAAGGACGATGCTGGTCCATTTGATAAATTTGGCCATTGATAGCATCGCAGAGACCTTCGAAAGACTCGGTTTCCATAACGTACATTATCATCTCCGGCATTGTAGTTGTTTCATTTAACCTCATATCATTGAAGATATGGGAAGCAACTTCTTCAACATACTGTTCGCGGAGGCTGTCGTTGGTCAGGTAGTAGTTTTCGTGGGCGCGCCAGGTGAACACGAGGGCCTGGATGGTGAAGAGACCGATTACGATGGAGGTCCACCAGCAGGCGATGCACTTGAGGCGGGGGAGCCAGATCTGGTTGTTCCAGCCGCAGCTCTGCCACATTGACCAGAAGCCATGGTTCATGTGGAACCAGAGGGCGATGAAGCCGATGATGTAGATTACCGGGGTCCACCAGTTTTGGAAGGCGATTTGCAGGAAGAGGGTGCCGGCAGCGGCGGGAATCTCTGCGCCTTCATAGGTGTATAGCGACCCCATGACTTCCTGAGCCTGCATGCGAGCCCAGAACTGCACGAGGTGGACGACGAGGAAGGCGACCACGACGATGCCGAGCACGAGCATGTTTTGTGAGGACCATTCAACCGATTTGGGGCGCACGCTGACTGCATAACGGTCGTTGCCGCGAGCCTTACGGTTCTGGACGGTGAGCACTAACGCGTAGATGATGTGGACCACGAAGAGCAGTCCCAGGCCCATGGAGGCCACCAGAGCATACCAGTTGGCGCCGAGGAAAAGACACACCTTATTATATGCGTCGGGCCAGCAGATAGCCACTGCATTCATCAACACGTGAAAAGTAACAAACAAGACAAGGCAAGCTCCGGTCAAAGCCATGATGAACTTCTTGCCTATGGATGAGTTAAATAACCACATGATAGAGAATGTTGGGTTGGTTTGTGATGATTAATTTAATGAATTTTGATTTAATTTATCTGCAAAGTTAGTTATTTTAAATTGAAGAGCCAACTTTTCGGGGCGAAAAATCACGATTTTTCAAAAAAAATCTGTTTTTTGCGGTTTTTTCTAAAATTATGCGTAAATTTGCACTCTGAATTCAAAAAACTTTA
The DNA here is from genome assembly GCA_964560625.1 of uncultured Bacteroides sp. GTDB lineage: Bacteria > Bacteroidota > Bacteroidia > Bacteroidales > Muribaculaceae > UBA3263. The sequence continues at coordinate 1,767 of CAZLMV010000094.1, forward strand.
CCAATCATTTATATGGCACAACAAGACGACGTATTTAAAAAAATCGTTTCCCACGCCAAGGAATACGGCTTCGTGTTCCCCTCAAGTGAGATCTATGACGGCCTCTCTGCCGTGTATGACTACGGTCAAAACGGCGTAGAGCTCAAGAATAATATTAAGCGTTACTGGTGGGACGCTATGACGCTGCTGCATGAAAACATTGTCGGCATTGACTCGGCAATCTTCATGCACCCTACCATCTGGAAGGCCTCCGGCCACGTTGACGCTTTCAATGACCCCTTGATTGACAATCGCGACAGCAAGAAGCGTTATCGCGCCGACGTCCTTATTGAAGAAGACATTGCCAAGCTCGACGACAAGATTGAGAAGGAAGTGGCCAAGGCACGCAAGCGCTTCGGCGAATCGTTTGACGAAGACTTGTTCCGCCAGACCAACCAGCGTATCCTTGACATCAAGGCCGAACGCGACGCCCTCCACGAGCGTTTCTCCAAGGCGATGAACGACAGCAACCTCGACGAGCTCCGTCAAATCATCATTGACCGCGAAATCGTTTGCCCCATCAGCGGCACGCGCAACTGGACGGAAGTGCGCCAGTTTAACCTCATGTTCCGCACGGAAATGGGCTCGACGGCTGATGGCGCCATGACCGTCTATCTCCGCCCCGAGACCGCCCAGGGTATCTTCGTCAACTTCCTCAACGTGCAGAAGACCGGCCGCATGCGCATTCCCTTCGGTATCGCTCAGATTGGCAAGGCTTTCCGCAATGAAATCGTGGCCCGTCAGTTCATCTTCCGCATGCGCGAATTTGAGCAGATGGAGATGCAATTCTTCGTACGCCCCGGCACCGAGTTGCAGTGGTTCCAGAGCTGGAAGGAATTCCGCCTGAAATGGCACAAGGCCCTCGGTCTTGGCGACGACAAGTATCGCTATCACGACCACGAAAAGTTGGCTCACTATGCCAATGCCGCCACCGACATTGAATTCCGCATGCCCTTTGGTTTCAAGGAAGTGGAAGGCATTCATAGCCGCACCAACTTTGACCTCAGCCAGCACGAAAAGTTCTCAGGCAAGAACATTAAATACTTCGACCCCGAGCTCAACGAGAGCTATACCCCCTATGTCATCGAGACCTCTATCGGCGTTGACCGCATGTTCCTCTCCGTGCTTTGCTCCAGCTATGAAGAGCAGCAGCTCGAGGGCGGCGACAAGCGCGTGGTGCTCCACCTGCCTGCCCCGTTGGCACCGGTGAAATGCGCCGTGATGCCGCTTGTGAAGAAAGACGGTCTGCCTGAAAAGGCCCGCGAAATCGTTGACGACCTGAAGTTTGACTTCGCCACTCACTATGACGAAAAAGACTCCATCGGCAAGCGCTATCGCCGCCAGGACGCCATCGGCACTCCGTTCTGTATCACCGTGGACCATCAGACCCTTGAGGACGGTACCGTGACCCTGCGCGAACGCGACTCCATGCAGCAGTCGCGCGTTAAGATTGACGATCTCCATAAGCTCATTCATAACAGCGTCAGCATCAACTCTTTGCTGCGCAAACTTAAATAAGAAGATGAAGAATATCGGGACTATCATTATCATTGTCCTCGTTGCAATCCTCGGCATCCTTGTTGCCACGGGCATCGGCAAATATAACTCCATGGTGACTTCCCAAAATGAAGTGGAAAACGCCTGGAGCAACGTCGAAGCCCAATATCAAGCGCGCGCCGACCTGATTCCCAACCTCGTGGAAATCGTCAAAGGCTATGCCGCGCACGAAAGCAACACCCTTCAGGCCGTCACCGAAGCCCGCGCCAAAGTGGGCTCGATGACCCTCAGCGTCGATTCCCTTACTGAGGAGAACCTGAAAAAGTATACCGAGGCCCAAAACGAACTTGCCGGCGCAATGAAGTCACTCCTTGCCGTCACTGAGGCTTATCCGGACCTGAAAGCCAACGAAGGCTTCCTCAAGCTTCAGGACGAGTATAGCGGCATGGAGCGCCAAATCAAGTTCTTGCGTAGTCAGTATAATGAGGAGGCTAAGAAGTATAACACGGCCATTGCCACGTTTCCCTCGAACCTCTATGCCCGATTCTTCGGCTTCGAAAAGAAACCCTATTTCTCCGCTTCGGAAGGCGCCGAAAACGCCCCCGCCGTAAAATTCTGATTATGAAGAAATCGCTGATTTATCTGCTCGGTCTGCTGCTCGCTCCCGCTTTCGTCTCCTGTCTCAGCGACGACGAAAAGCTTTGGAACGACTATAAAGACTGGCGCGCGGCCAACGACAGCTGGCTCGAGGAGCAGGTCCAGACGGGACAATATCAAAAATTCGTGCCCGAATGGAACCAGGACCTCTACGTGCGCATGCGCTGGCTCAATGACCGCAGCAAAACCGCCGATAATCTCTCGCCGCTCTATACCTCCAGCGTCGCCGTCAAATATAAAGGTTGGCTCTACGACGGAACTCCGTTTGACTCCTCTTATTTGGCCACGGACAGCATCGTCACCCTGACGCAGCCGAGCCTCATTCCCGGCTGGGTCATTGCCTTGGAGCAGATGAAGGTGGGCGACAAGGTTGAACTCTTGATTCCTTACGAGTCAGGCTACGGCTCCGGATCCATCGGCAAGATTTTGCCTTACTCCGTGTTGCGCTTTGAGTTGGAGCTCAGAGACATCCCGGCCTACGAAATCAAGCCGTAAAGACGAACGAAAAGAAAGGTGGACAAATTTGTCTGCTTGCAACCACCATAATAAAAAATGCTAAAATTTTAATTGCTTATGAACTACTTGTTTACAAGTGAGTCAGTCTCCGAGGGACATCCCGACAAGGTGGCTGACCAGATTTCAGACGCGATCCTGGACCAGTTCCTGGCCTACGATCCCGAAAGTAAAGTTGCTTGCGAAACCCTCGTGACCACGGGCCAGGTCGTAGTGGCCGGCGAAGTGAAGAGCGACGCCTATGTTGACCTCCACGAAGTGGTGCGCAACGTAATCAGCGAAATCGGTTATAACGACAGTGAGCTGAAATTCGAAGCCGAATCTTGCGGCCTCCTTTCGGCAATCCACGAACAGAGCCGCGACATCAACCGCGGCGTGGAGCGCGACGACCCTGAAAATCAGGGCGCCGGCGACCAGGGAATGATGTTCGGTTATGCCGTCAACGAGACCGAAAACCTCATGCCCCTGACCCTCGAACTCTCTCATCTAATCCTGAAAGAGCTCAGCGATATTCGCCGCGAAGGCAAGGAAATGACCTATCTGCGCCCCGACTCCAAAAGTCAGGTCACTGTGGAATACGACGGCGAAACCCGCCGCCCCGTGCGCATCCACACCATCGTCGTCTCCACCCAGCACGACGAATTCATGGACGACGACGAAGCCATGCGCCAAAAGATTGAAGACGACGTCATCAACATCGTCATGCCCCGCGTCCTTGCCAAGCTCCCCGAGGAGATTCGCGCCATCTATAATCCCGTGAAGATTCACGTCAACCCCACCGGCAAGTTCGTCATTGGCGGACCTCACGGCGACACCGGCCTGACCGGTCGCAAAATCATCGTCGACACCTACGGAGGCCGCGGAGCCCACGGCGGCGGCGCCTTCTCCGGCAAAGATCCCTCGAAGGTTGACCGCTCGGCTGCCTATGCCGCTCGCCATATCGCCAAGAATCTCGTGGCTGCCGGAGTAGCCGATGAAGCCCTCGTGCAAGTAGCCTACGCCATCGGCGTGGCTGAGCCCGTCAGCGTCAATGTCAACACTTACGGCACCGCCAAAGTCCCCATGACCGACGCGGAAATCTCTGCCAAGGTCAAGGATATCTTCAAGATGACCCCTTACGCCATTGAGCAGCGCTTCGGCCTGCGCAAGCCCATTTATCAGGCCACGGCCTCTTACGGCCACTTCGGCCGCAAGCCCGAAAAGGTGACTCGCACCTTCACCTCGCGCTACATGGGCGACCGCACTGTGGAGCTCGAGCTCTTCGGCTGGGAGAAGCTCGACATGGTTGACGAAGTTAAGAAAGCCTTCAATATCAACTGATGAGAATCGACATCCTCACTGTGCTGCCTGAGATGCTGGAGTCGCCCCTGAGCTGCTCCATCCTCAAGCGTGCGCAAACCAAGGGGTTGGCCGAGTTTCATGTCCACAACCTGAGGGATTACACCACGAATAAGCATCGCAAGGTGGATGATTATCCCTTTGGCGGAGAAGCCGGCATGGTCATGCAGGTGGAACCGGTGGACCGCTGTATCGCCGCCCTTAAGGCTGAGCGGAACTACGACGAAGTGATTTTCACCTCGCCCGATGGCGACCTCCTGACGCAGCCCATGGCCAATTCCTTGTCGCTGCTTGAGAATGTCATCATTCTCTGCGGCCATTATAAAGGAGTTGACTGGCGCATCCGCGAGCATCTGATTACCAAGGAGATATCCATTGGCGACTATGTGCTGACCGGAGGCGAAATCCCCGCAATTGTCATTGCTGACGCCATGGTAAGGTTGATTCCCGGAGTGCTTGGCGACGAGCAGAGCGCCCTGAGCGATTCCTTTCAGGATAATCTGCTCGCTCCGCCCGTCTATACCCGTCCTGCTGATTATAACGGCTGGAAGGTCCCCGAGATTCTCCTCTCCGGCCATGAAGCGAAAATTGCCGAATGGCGCCAGGAAATGGCCTTGGAACGCACCCAAAGACTCCGCCCCGACTTATTGAAATGAATATCAAGAAGCTACATTGTTTTGCAGGAAAGCGCTGGAGTGGCCATGCCACTTCCGCGCTTAACTCTGCATTAACCGTCGGCGGCATAGTCTTGACCGAAGGAGGTGAAGACATCGAGCAGCGCCTTCATCGTCAGGGGATTGACGACGTCCGTCGGCTGAACATGAGCGGCCTTTTCGGTGCACTGAATCTGAGCCGAATCCTCCGCCTGACCGCCCCTCAGCAGGTCTATGTCTATTCCTCATCACTGCTTCATAAGATGCAGCAGGCCGTCGGTCTCGCCAAGATGCCGGAGGTGGAGATTATTGACCTGTCGGGCCATGTTTTTCTACCTGAGGTTCAGCCTGTTGAGCGCGGAGAAAGCCTCATTTGGGTGGGTTATATCACCAAGGATTGCGGCCTGCGCACGCTTTTGGAGGCGCTGATGGAGATTCCCGAGGTGAAGCTGAAAGTGGTCGGCGTCGGCGAGGCCAAAATCGTCTCCCCGCTGCTCAAATTGGCTAAGAGGCCCGAGCTGAAAGGGCGCGTCAACTGGGTTGGCGAGAAAGACGATGTCTTTGCCGAAATGCAAGGTTGTCGCGCCGGAGTAATCACCTCTGAGGCCCCGCAGGAGAAGCTCGTCTACCATGAATTTGCCTGCGCCGGCCTCCCCGTGGTCTGCGGCACCGACGCCCGGAAACTAAAACAAGAAATTATCTCTCTGTTATGAATAAAGTATTGATTATCAATGGCCCTAACCTCAACCTTTTAGGGCGCCGCGAACCGGGAATCTATGGCTCCGAGTCCATGGAATCATGCCTCGAACAGCTCCGCGCCCTCTGCGAAATTGAATATTTCCAGAGCAACCACGAAGGCGCCATTATCGATAAACTCCATGAAGTGGGCTTCGACCATTCCTTTGCCGGAATCGTCTTGAACGCCGGGGCTTACACCCACACTTCCATCGCCATTGCCGATGCCATTGCTGCCATCGAGCTCTCGGTGGTGGAAGTACATATTTCTAATGTTCACGCGCGCGAATCCTTTCGTCGGGAGTCAAAAATCAGCCCCGTTTGTCGCGGCGTGATTGCCGGTTTCGGCATGGATAGCTACCGCCTGGGTGTGGAGGCCCTGATGCATTCGTGAGTCCCGAATTGGAGGAATACGTTTTAAGCCACATTGAGCCGGAGCCGGAGCATCTGCAGCGACTCAACCGCCAAACGCAGCTCAATCATCTCTATTCGCGCCAATGTTCGGGCCATCTCCAGGGGCGGCTGCTCTCTATGCTCAGCCACATGATTCGCCCCCGCCGCATCCTTGAATTGGGCACGTTTACCGGCTATTCCGCGCTTTGCTTGGCCGAAGGTTTGGCCGAGGGTGGGGAACTCCACACCGTGGAGCATAACGATGAAGAGGAGCCGCAGCTGCGTGAGCTTTTTGCCGCCCATGACCCCCGAATCCACCTCCACATAGGCGACGCCTCCGAGCTGATTCAGCAGCTTCCCGGTCCCTGGGATTTGGTTTTCATCGACGCAAATAAGCGCGAATACGTAAGTTATTTGCAGTTGCTCATGCCCCGGTTGCAGCTCGGAGCGTTCATCTTGGCCGACAATACCCTTTGGGACGGAAAAGTGACTGACCCCGCGGCTCACGACGCTCAAACCCTTGGAATTCGCGAGTTTAACGACTTTGTCCGCGAACATTCCGCCGAACTCTCTCCTGTAATTTTGCCGCTACGCGACGGCATGACTTTAATGAGATACAATGGAACAAGATCAACTACTCAAAACC
>CAZLMV010000095.1:0-8212 GCA_964560625.1 uncultured Bacteroides sp.
AAATCAAAAGCACCTGCTCCTGCGGCCGCAAAACCATTGTCAACGCCCGCATTGACTCCAATGGCGACATCGTCCAGGAGGGCGCCCAGGTGGAAATCGGCGGCGACGAAAAGTATATTGCCATTTGCCGCAACTGCTGGCGCAACAAGCGCATCGAGCAGGCGGCCAAAAATTCTCTCCCCTTTGATAGCTATGATTAAACGACTGATTCTCTCCATCCTCCTCATTGCAGCCGGGCTCTCCGGCGCCGCCAAGGAATTGACCTTTGGCAACGAAAACCTCTCATTTCGCGTCACTTACAAGTGGGGCCTGATCCACAAAGTGGCCGGCTCGGCCGACATTAAGCTGACCAAGAATACCGACGGCTATCACGCCATCTTGACGGCCCGCACCCAGCCCTGGGCCGACAAAATCTTCATGGTTCGCGACACTCTGACCGGCATCATGCGCCTCGAAGACATGTCGCCGCTGCTCTATGACAAGTCGACCCACGAAGACAAGCAGTATCGCCACGACATTATTAAATACACCTACCACGGCAACCGCGCCATTGCCAACGTCGAGCGCTTCAAGCGTCTGAAAAACGGCAAGACCGAGACGGCTGACACGCTGATGTCGGCCCTGCTCCCCGCCGTAGATATGCTCAGCGTGTATTACTACGTGCGCCGCCTTCCTTATGAAAACATGAAAAAAGGCACCGTCAGCAAGGCTAACATCTTCTCCGGCAAGAAGATAGAAAAGCTCTCCATTACCTACGACGGCGACGAGCGCATCGATCTGAACGGCAAGAAATATGACTGTTACAAAATCAGCTTCATGTTCAGCTCCGAGCGAATCAAAAACTCCTCTAAGCCGATGAAGGCCTGGATCGTAAAGACCGGAATGAGGATTCCCGTGAAGCTCGAGGGCGAACTCCCCATAGGCAAAATTCAAATACTCTATAACGAACCGAATCAATGAAAAAACTTATTCCCGCAGCCGCTCTGCTCCTCGCTTTCGGAGCGTCGGCTCAGACTGAACCGACGGATTCCGTGGCCTCCGACTCAATCAAGGGCTTCGTGTTTACCGACGTCATTTCCCTGCCCACCACCTCCGTCAAGGACCAGAACAAATCCGGCACCTGCTGGTGCTTCTCCGGCACCTCCGCCATCGAGGAGGAAGTGCTCCGCCAGGGCGGCGACTCGCTGGACCTGAGCGAGATGTTCACCGTGCGCCAGTGCTATCTTGACAAGGCCAAACGCTTTGTTCGCCTCGGCGGAGTGGGCAACTTCTCTCAGGGCGGCTCGATTGTCGACGTGGCCTATGTCATGGACCGCTACGGCGCTGTCCCTGAGAGCGTTTACGCCGGCCTCAACTATGGCGAATCGGCCCACGACCATTCCGAAGTCGAAAAGGCCCTGACCTCTTATGTCAAGTCCATTGGCGGCAGCCGCAAGCTCAGCCCCTCCTGGATCAAGGGTTTTGAGGGCATTCTCGACGCTTATTTCGGCCCCGTGCCCGAAACTTTTGAGGTCAACGGCAAGACCTACACTCCCAAATCCTATGCCGAAAGCCTCGGCGTGAATTTCCAAGATTTCGTGCCCATCACTTCCTTCACCCATCAGCCTGACTACACCGCTTTCCCCCTCGAGGTGTGTGATAACTGGCTCTGGGAGGATTATTATAACGTCCCCTTGGATGACTTCAAGCGCATTGTCGACGAAGCTCTGAAGGCCGGTTACACCATCAACTGGGCCGCCGATGTTTCCGAAAAAGGCTTCAAGTGGAAAGAGGGTTACGCCGTGCTCCCCGAGAAGAAAACCGAGGCCGACATGCAGGGAACCGAGCTGAGCCGCTGGGTCAAACTCAGCGACGCCGACAAGGAGAAGGAAGCCTACGAATTCAAGGGACCCGAGGACCTCAAGGAAGTGAAAGTGACCCCCGAACTGCGCCAGCAAATGTTTGACAATCACGAAACGACCGACGACCACGGCATGGTCATCGTCGGCACCGCCACTGACCAGCTCGGCAACCGCTATTACAAGGTCAAAAACTCCTGGAACACCAACCAGGTCTACGACGGCTACTTCTACGTCTCCGAGCCCTATTTCTTGGCTAAGACCCTGAGCTTCAGCGTCAATAAGAACGCCATTCCCAAGGATATCCGCAAAAAACTCGGACTCTGATGCGCCGCAATTCACTCATCTTACTCGCCTTAGGAGCCATAACCATGGCTCTTGGGGCGTGTCACACCACCGAGGCCAACTATCGCGCGGCCTACGACGTAGCCAAGGCCAAAGCCGTGGCCGACCAAGAGCTCATCGACCCCGAAGTGCAGGCTCAGGTTGACCGCATCAAAAAGCGCCGCCAAGCCGTCTATATCGTTGGCCCTGACACGGTTACGGTGACCACCCGCTTCGTCTCGCGCGCCGATGTGGAAGATGGCGACGTCCCCGAATTCTTGGTCGTGGTCCGCGAGTTTGAGCAGCAGTTCAATGCGCTCTCAATGATGCGCCGACTCCGCGAAAATGGGGTAGAGGGCGCCTTCGTGGTCCGCAACTCCGACCCTATATATTATGTCGTTGCTGAGGCCTCTGACTCCGTCGCCGCCGTCCCCGCGCTCATCGAAAAAGCCGCCAAGGAGACCGCCAAATTAGGCCTCGGCGAGGGGTTCCCCAACGTGCTGCGTAACCCTAACCGCAAGAAATGAAATCGCGCGTCATCGTGACCCGATTTGCACCCAAAGGATTGGTTCTCAATCTCTTTGGGTTTTATCTTACCCGCGACGACTCATGGGTCACTCCCCGCATTATCAACCATGAGCGCATCCACGACGCCCAGCAGCGCGAACTCCTCTACATCCCCTTCTATATCCTCTACCTCCTCGAATACCTCTTTCGCCTAATCCAATACCGCAACCACGACCGCGCCTACCGAAACATCTCCTTCGAACGCGAAGCCTACGCCAACGACTCCAATCCCACTTACCTCTCCTCCCGCCCCCTCTTCTCCTCCCGCCACTACCTCCGCCGCAGGTAGATTCCTGTTTACCTTTGTCCCTCCCGGGTATATAATAATGTAACTAACCAATTTTTAAATAAAATGGCAGACAGATTTTTTTTACAGCGCTTCAAAAACGCTCAGGATTTCGGAGTCTATGAAAAGGCTCTCCAAGAGGTGAAAAATGGCAAAAAGATGAGCCATTGGATGTGGTTCATCTTCCCGCAGATTATCGGCTTCGGCCATTCCCATAACACCCGCTATTACGCCATCACGTGTGCCACGGAAGCAAAAGCCTATCTTGCCGACGAGATTCTCGGCCCCCGTCTTCGCGAAATCTGCCAGGCCCTCTTAGATTGCCCCGAGCGCAACGTGGCCTCAATCTTCGGCTTCGACTGGATCAAGCTCGGCTCATCCATGACGCTGTTTGACTATGTCTCCCCCGACGACATCTTCGCCCGCGTCCTCAACAAATACTTCGCCGGCTCCCGCGACACAAACAGCCTCTCCAAAATCCGCACCATCTTCACCCAAAAACACCTCTAATCCCCACCCGGGTGGGATTGACGCGGGTTTTATAATTCTTATAAGATTTATAAGACTTATAAGACTTATAAGATTTATTATTCGCAGCCGCAAAAAAAACATCCCGCCGGGAGGGGCGGGATGTTTTTTTGGGCGGGGCGGGGGTTAGAGGGCGCGTTTGGTGGTTTTGGTGCCTTGGCGGATGATGTAGATGCCGTGGGGGAGGGCGTCGAGGTCTGAGCCGACGCGGATGCCGCGGAGATTGTAGATCTCCATGGGGGCGTCGGAGGCGTTGTCGACGGTCTCGATGGCCACGGCCGGATCTTCGTCAGGAATCGTCTTATTGATAGTCACTTCAAGCACGGGCACGTCGGCATACATCGAATGGGCCGAGATCACGCAGCTGCGCACGGTGTCATAGAGCATCTCCTCCTCGGGGTCATCCTCGCCGGCAGCCGCGGGGGCTGATTCGGCGGTGAAGGTCACGTTGCCATCCTTGTCGACGGTGGCCACGGAGGGGTCAGACGACGTCCAGAAGATCTGAGGCAGCGTGGCGTCGGCGGGCTCGACGTTGACCGTCAGCTGCAGCTGGTCGCCGGGGTTGCCCTCAATCAGCGGATTGTCAGTGGTCACGGCCTCTACCGGCTTCATGGTAAACATGTTGTCCTCAAAGCGATACCAGCAGCGCGGGCAGTTATAATAAGCCTCAAAGGCGTTTTCGTCGATGAGCCACAGCGGCGAGCCGTAGTTGCTGAACGTGTTGTTCTGGGCCGACGGCGGGGTGGGGGCGGTCATGTAGATATTGGCGATTTTGTTGCAGTCGTTGAAGGCTTTTTCGCCGATTTCGGTGATGCCATGGCCTATCTTGATCTCGTTGAGGTCAGAGTTGGCCGCAAAAGCCATTTCGCCGATGGAGACTACCGACGGCGGAATAACCACCTCCGTCAGCGCGCACCCTGCAAACGCATTTGCGCCGATCTTCTCCAGTCCGCCGCCAAGAGTCAACGTCTTGAGGTTCGGGCAATTAGCAAATGCTCCATCCGGAATCTCCGTCAGCGTATTGCCAATGCTGAGTTCCTGAATGGCCCCGAAATTGTCGGCAGAATAGGCTTCCTCAGAAAGCGGACGGCCAATATGGACTGATTTTACATTGGTCCATCTCAATGCTTTAGCGTCCATGTTAAGCTCCTCTGCTCCGTCGGCAATAGTCATGACAAAATCATTCATACATAAGTTGAATGCATACTTACCAATTGTCTGCACTGAAGCGGGAATCTCAATTGACGCTAATTTAGCGCAAGTATAAAATGCTTCTTCGCCAATAGACTCCAGTTTGTTGGACAGCTTAACCTCTGTCAGTTTGTGGCAACTGGCAAATGCTTGCTTTTCAATGCTGGTAACAGATTTAGGAATAGCAATAGACGTCAAATTATTGCAAAAATAAAATGTACCCTCAGCAATAGTGGAGACGCCTTCGGGAATCACAATCGATGTAAGTCCTTGGCAGCCATAAAATGCATAATTGCCAATTTCGGACACTCCTTCGGGAATCACAACCGACGTAAGACCATCACACTGCGAAAAAGTAAAACGGCCAATTTCGGTTACTCCGTCGGGAATTGTTAGTTCGGTCATGGAGTCACACCAATAGAACGCACTATCGCCAATTCGCTTGGCCTGTGCGGGAATATTCACTGATTCTAAAGCGCCACACTTGCTGAACAGCCCGTCAGCGACTTCGGTGAGGCCATCAGGCAGCTCGGCGGATTTCAAGGCAGAGCACCCTTGGAAGGCGCAGCGGCCCACGGACTCTACAGTCTCCGGCACGACGATTGACTCTAAGGCCGTGCAGTCGGCAAAGACGTTTTCGGCAATGGTTTTCAGCTCCTTGGGGAACTTCACGCCCGTCAGGTTGTGGCAGCTCGCAAAGGCGCCCTTGCTGATGCCAACCACGTTGTAAAACTCCGGGTCGCCGCCCTCTTCCGCCTCAATGACGATGCGGTTCGGGATCGACGCATAGGTCATCTCCCTATAGTCGCCGTTGATCAGGTGGGCCTCTTTAGTTTCCGGATAATACAGGAAGCGGAAGGCGCCGTCGTTGAAATAGCGCACGAAATCCTCCGGCTTGTCGGCCACGCGGATATGGCGGAACTTGCTCCAATCCGACGCATAATAAGCCTCCATGCCCTCAAACGGAATGGTCAGCACGGCCGTTTCATACACCTCATCCGAGAAATTATTCGCCTCAATGGTCGGGGGCACCTCCGGCAGCGCATTAATCTCGGTGATTTTGTCGCACCCGGCAAACGCCCCGTCAGCAATCGCAGCAACATCCGCCGGAATCTCTACCGAAGCAAACTTATCAGACACAAACTCAACCGTCTGCGTCGACTCATTCACAACCAAACCATCCCGAAAATAACTCGTCGAAGGATCATATTTATAAATCCGATCAACATCGTATTCGCTTATTCCCCATTTATAGTGTGGACAAATCGCTTCGTGAACATGTCCACAATCTTCGAAGGTATCATTATTAAAATCATTATTAAATATCGGTCCAGCATTCTTTCCTATATGAATATATTGCAAATTTTGACAATTCGTAAAGGCTTCATCGCCAACTGACTTAATGGTTTCGGGAATAGTAATTGAGGTAAAATGTGTCAGCCCGCGGAAGGCACCACTGCCAATTTTCTCAATTTCCTCGGGAATAACAAAATCAGCAGGCAGTTCCTCTCCGTTGACTAAGAGTTTAGGTGCATACTCCACCGGATTAACTGCGACACAATTATATTTGTAAATGAGATAGCCGTCACCGTCTTCATAGTAATGGCGATAATTGCTTCCGAAGTCATTCTCACACCAGGCCTTAAAGTTGGAAATATTTACGGACTCTAAGCCGGTGCAGCCATAAAATGCATTAATTCCTATGCTTGTTACGGTTTCAGGAATAGTCAGCGAAGTGATTCCCGATAATCCGGCAAAGGCATTGTTTCCAATCTTAGAAACCTGCTCAGGAATTGCCAATTCATCATTCACCTCTTCTCCATTAAAGTAAAGATGATGAGCATAAAAAAGCGGATTTGAGGTAATTTCGAAATTTTCCTCACTTTCATATAAGTTATTAGATCCCCCAAAATCAATTTCGCACCATTTTGCAAGGTCAGAGATGTGTACCGCCTCTAATCCGGTGCAATCTTTGAATGCGCACTCTCCCGCTGAGGTAACTGATGAGGGTATGGTGACAGAGGTAAAACCTGAACCTCCGGCAAATGCATATGAATTAATCTTGGTAATGGTGTTCGGAATAACCAAATCCTTTATCTCCTCACCATTTAGGTAAAGATGATGTGCATAAATTAAAGGATTTGAATATTCACCAGAGTAGTAACTATCGGACCAAGAAGAATAATTCCCAAACCCTATTTTACACCAGGCTTCTAAATCGGAGATATTAATCTTTTCCAATCCGGTGCAGTCCTTAAAAGCATCGCTGACAATACTCTGCACCGAAGAGGGTATGGTTATTGAAGTCAATGCCGTGCAATTGGATAATTTCCCAATTATAGAAATCCCATCTTGCAATTCAATGGAATTCAGATTAGTACATCCACTTAAATCAAAAGCCGTTACTGAATTAGGTATTGTGATATGACTTAGATTGCTAAGTCCACTTAAATTCAAGGAAGTTACTGAATTAGGAATTGAAATTGATGTTAATCCTGTGCAGCCCGTGAAAGCATTACTTTCAATTGTCGTAACTGAATTAGATATGGAAATTGATGTTAATCCGGTGCATTCCCAAAACAGACGTGTACCAATCGTAGTCACAGTGTTACCAATTATTACATCCGTCAGCTTGGGTTGATTCTCAAAAGGCGAAGCTGTTACAGATCCCAGCATGTCTATCGCCATTTTATAACCCGTAATATCTCTCCCGATATAGACTTTCTCAAGAGGACAATCTCGGAAAAGGGGATCTGCTAAGAGTCCGTAAAAGTCATCATACGTATCATAGCTGAAACCAACGGATAGTTTCGAATCCCCATCTTCAAATTTGACAGAATATAGGCTTGTGCAACCATTAAACGAACGACTGTCAACAGACGTAACGCTACTCGGAATGGAAACAGACATTAAGTCAGAGCAACAGCAAAATGCTCCGCGTCCAATTTGTGTTACGGTATAAGCCTCGTCACCATCGAAGACAATAGATGGAATTATTAAATCACCCGTGACATAGTTCCCTGGATCTCCATCCCCATCATAACTTCCTGCTTTGGTTTCGACGGTTTTGGCGGTCTCGTCGAGGACCGTGTATGTGAGGGTTTGGCCCTCGTGGGTATACTCGAAGTCGCGGGCCGACAGCGGCAACGTGCCGAGCAAGCCCAAGAGCAAGAGTAATATTCGCAATTTATTTTTCATGATTGGTTTGTTTGGTTTATGGTTTAGTTTGGTTTATTGTTTATTGTTTATGGGTTTATGGTTTATGGTTTATGGGGTGGTCCGCTTAACTGGGGACGGCATGCGCCCTCGCGTGCCGAGCCGCGCCAGCGGCTTCTTTGTCGCGCGCCGGGCACCCGAGGGCGGGTGCCCACCCCAGTTAAGACGTCCCGTGGGCGGGTGCCGCGCCAGCGGCTTCTTTGTCGCGCGCCTGGCACCCGAGGCGGGTGCCCACCCCAGTTAAGACGTCCCGGGGGGCGGG
>CAZLMV010000096.1:0-8056 GCA_964560625.1 uncultured Bacteroides sp.
GGCGGGTGCCCACCCCAGTTAAGACGTCCCGGGGGGCGGGTGCCGCGCCAGCGGCTTCCGTTGTCGCGCGCCGGGCACCCGAGGGCGGGTGCCCACCCCAGTTAAGACGCCCCGTGGGCGGGTGGCGTCGTCAGGCGGCTATGCGCGGCGGGTTAATCAGGCGGCGCATGGGAGCTCTCCGCGCCGTGAGTCGGCGCAGGAGATCGCGGTTTGTGGGGGGGGGGTAGTAAGTGCTTGTGTATTAGGTAGATAGGCGGAATAAGGGCTGAAAAAGTCGGTGTGGAGCAGCAGCGAGAGCTTCAGCAGCAACCCCGAGTCGAGGGTTTTGCGACTGAAGATATGGTAGACACTGCGGCGGTCGCATGGAATTTGCCGCGCGAGCCAAGTGACGGTGCGCTGCTGGCGCGCCATCTCGCGGCGGATAATCTGTCCGATATGTATGGGTGAGTCTTCGGCGGCTCGTCTCATTGTGTCCATGCGTATGCGTCTCTCCCGCAGCCCGTAAGGGGCCACGCGGGGGTGGGGGTAGGGTAAAAAATTATCGTGCACGGGACACAACATATGATCTTTTTTGTTCTCTTTGTCGGGAGGTAAAGCCGTTCTCATCACGACCGGGCCCTCGTCGGCCCCGATTTGCCTTAAGGTGATGTAAACCTCCCAAGCCGCCCAAATCCGGACGCCTTTTCGCACTGCAAAGTTAATAAATCCCTCCCAATTTTCCAAATTTTCCCCGGAAAAAATTTCACGGGGGCGGGATTTGGAGCAATTGGAGCAATTGGAGCTCTTGGAGCTCTTGGGACAGCTTAACTGGGGACGGCATGCGCCCTCGCGTGCCGAGCCGCGGCAGCGGCTTCCGTTGTCGCGCGCCGGGCACCCGAGGGCGGGTGCCCACCCCAGTTAAGACGCCCCAGTTATTTGCGCGGGCGGGTTAGAGCCAGGAGGAGTAGTTGTCGCAGGAGGTGCGGAGGCGGGCGGCGAGGGCGGTTTTGGGGTAGCGTTTGGCGATGGTTTTGAGGTTTTGGAGGAGGTAGTGGGCCTCGGCGCGCGCTTCGTCGGTGGTCATGGAGGCAATGGCGGCGTTGACTTCGCGGCGGAAGGTTTCCTCGACCTTCATCGCCTTGTCATAATCATAGGCGTAGAGGAATTTGTGTTTCTTCGCCGTGGGGTCATCCTCGGCATAGGTCTGCCGCGGAATGAACTGCCATTCAATGAATCCGCGCGAATACTGCGTCAGCGCCCAACACTGCTCAAAGGAATTTCGTCGCCCCAAGGCAAACATTAGCCGGGCATGGCCGCGCTCGTCGGCGTTCGAGGCCGAGTGCATTCGCTTCTGATAATCAACCATTTGGCGCGCAAAAAAGAGCTTGGCGTTTACCACGCTGCGCGTCGGCGTCGGGGCCGCGCTCTTTTCGTAGGTGTAGCTCCAATCGTCATAATCGCTGCGGTCCCAGCGCTCCGGATAATACTCAAACGGGTTGGCGCCGAGGTAGCCCTTGCGAAACACGCGCATATCTCGCTGATAATCAATGCTCACCTGCAAAAGATAATCCACGGCGCGAGCATAATTCCCCTCGCGCAAGGCCAAAGTGCCGAGCAACTCGTTGAAGAAATTCGGGTCCTGGAAGTTGCCCTGGCGCAGAAAATCATTCAGCGGGGTCGACGCCAACATTTTTTTGCGTGCAGCGGCCAATTGGTCAGAGTTTAAGGAATACATCAGCTGAAAAGCCAAGGCGCCGCGGTCAACGTCGTAAGGCGACACCTCCTCCTCGCGGTAATCCTCGCCCTCGCGCGAATAAGGCCCGAAGGAGTCGGCATAATTCGCTAAGAGAATGGCCGTTGCATAATCCCCGCGCTCCCAAAGGCGCGGAATCCAGTCAGCATACACCACATTTTGCATCGTGTAGCGATCGCCCTCCTCCATGAACCACCTGAGGGCTTGGAGCATCGCTGCGGGGGAATTTACCGTGTTGTCCACCTTTAATTTATAGGCGCGGGCCGAATTTTCAACCGTCTTTGACGAAAAAGGCCTCTGCATGGCCAGGGCCATGTAATTAGCCGCCTGAGAGCGATTGTGGGCGAAATGATTATAGAAGTAGGCAATGTAAAAGGCCCAGTCGCCTTTGTGGGTGACGTCCCTGTGGTTCAGCGCCTTAAACGCCAAGGGGAGAGTCCGGGCCATGCGGGCGGAATCGCGTGCGGCGCTGTTGCAGAGATAGTCCAAGATCTCCGGCGCATTGGGCGCGGCGTCGAAAACCTTCTCCATGTAATTCCTTTTAGCATAATTGATTAACACATCCACGTCGCCGGCCAAGACCATCGGCGCAATGGCTCGCGCCGTGTCTCCGCTATGGATCAGCGCACCCCCGGCATAGGCCGCCGACATCCGCTTCATCAGGCTCGAATCGGCCACATCAGCAAATATCGAGTCATAATACTCGCTACATTCCTTGAATTTACCCATGGAAAACAGGGCGCGGCAAGCCTGCAGGGCGTAGCGTTCGCGGAACTTTTCCCCCTTATAATTCAGTGCCTCTTGCAGATAGACGTCTAAATCGGGGTGACACTCATAAATGTCGCGGCTCGAGGGGTAATACCACGGCGAATTGCGCTCCTCGTCAAAGCGCGCCTCCTCCACTCCCTTGGCCAACTCTAAAAAGCGCACGGCCTCGGGGTCAGATGTCCGCAGATAGGCATACATTTTATTGCCCGCGGTAGCCGCTGAGTCCGGGTTGGTGCGGTCATGAAAGGTTTTGCGCGAATCGCGATAGACCACCTGCTCAATGTCGGCCAAGGGGATGTCGGCCGACGTTTGCCGCTGCCAGAGCAGCAGATTTTCCTTGCGGTCAGTGTTGGGCGCCGGCTCGTAGTCATAGCGCGCAATATAGTCTCCCCGGGGAATTTCGGGGTTAAACGGCCCGCAGGCCATGGCCGCGGGGCTTAGGAGCAGCAGATTAGCAGCCAACAGCAAAGAGAGCTTGGATTTCATCGGAGGTGTAATTTTTGAGGTTTTCGGGGTCAAGATGATAGATAATGTTGGAGTGGGGGCGGCCGTCAAGGCGCTTTTCAATCTCCGCTTTTACGGATTGAACCACTTGGAAATCAGACGTTTCCTGACGGACGAGGTCGCCTTCGAGGATGTATGAGTCATTATGGGGGAAATCCGTCAGGGCGCGGAAGGTGTTCTCCCCTTGGCGTTCAAACTTGGCGGGGTCCGTGAGGTCCAAGTCATTGGTGATTCCGGCAAATTTATGGTCGCGAAACAGTAATTGCCAGGAATAAGTGGGGTAGGCCACGTCGAGGTGCAGCGGGTAAGAGCGCAGCCCATTCAGATAGGGCTTGATGTCGTCAAGGTCAATGATGGAGTTTCGGGCCTGTAAGTCGTTGAATGAACCGGTGTTATACACCATCAGCACTCCGGCGTCGACGGGTGGCACATCCGAGGCCAACTGATGCAGGCGGATGGTCGAACTCAGTCGCCAGGGGAGGTTTTCGGCCTCGAGTTGCTCCTTGACCTTCTCGCAGAGGGTGAAAAATTGCTTCTCGGTGCTCGGGGTCCAGTCGCAGTCGAGCTGCAGTTCGCTGACGTTGGGCATCTCATTGTAAGTCACCATGTTATGAACGCGTTTTACGATGCTCTTGGCCAATGCTTGCTCCCGGTCCTCCATGGCGCGGAGGCCGTCGAGGGTAATGTAGACTACCGGCACTATCTCCGTCGCCGTCATCTGGCGGCTAAGGGTCTGATATTCAGCGTCGGGGATGCGAATCGTGGCGTTCGGCACGGCGCCATATTCGCCGCCGTCGGCCGTGACGTCAAACATTCGCAGATAGATCCTCCGGACGTCGTTGTCGGCAAGAAAGGCGCGGTGAGCGCTGTCAAGGCTCAGCGTCGTCTTCCAGTAATACACGGAATTGACCTCCTCATGAGTCTGAGAATCAGCTGATTCGGGGCGATGACACGAAGCCGTCAGCGCCAGGGCGAAGAGTAGGGTGGGGAGTAGCTTTTTCATTGATGCAAGTGGGTTTAACGGCAGCAAAATTAGGTAAAAAAATTTGCCCGGCAAGGGGTTTTGCCGGGCGGTGTATGAAATGCCGTTGGGAGTGTATGAAAGCTATCGCCAGATTATGAAACTGACATTTTCGGGCAGCGGCGCGTCCTCGGCGTCAATGCGTTGGCGGCGCCCTTCGGAGTCGGTGAAAAAGCCCAACGAGTCGCCCCCGCAGAGGTAAATGGCGTTGCGCACTCCGGCCTCGACCAAGAGCTGCGAAAACTCGCCGAAGGTCAACTTCTCGCGACTAACCACCACGCAAATCTTCGAGCCCACCTCGGCCAAAGCCTTGCGGATGGCGCGCCCTTTCGGCTTATTATCAATCACTTGGCCGCCCACGACTAAGGGATACTGGCGGAAGAAATACCCTCCCTCGGTCAGCGCTTGCTCCAACAGCGGCGTCGCGTCGGCCACTCCGATTTGCGGCTGCCCGCCGATGATGGCGCAATAGCCGGCCTTCGATTCGCCGCGGCTAATCAGTTCTCCGTCAAGCACAAAAGTGCCCAAGATCTCCCCATTATCGCCCCTGACGTCGGCCGCCTGGGCTATGAGAATTATCGTCGAGTCGGCCGGCACCTCCGTGCCCACGGCCAATGACGCCGTGGCGTTCATCGGCTCCAAAATCATCAGTCCGCGGCCATTAATCACGGTGTCAACCACCGCAACCGAGCTCTTCGGCCCGCTCACTATCGCCGGCTCCTCAGTTGCGGACACAACCGCCTGAACCACAGGCTCCTGCGCATCCTTAGGACGGAAGCAGATAATCGCCCCGCAGATAACCAATGCGGCCGCTAAAATCGTAATCCAAAGCCATTTACGCGACTTCTTCTGCTGAGGCTCCTGCGGCTCATCAGAACTCGGATCGATGCTCTGATCGGGGCTCTGATCGGGGCTTTCAGGGGGCTCATCGTCAGCCGCATCGGCCGAGATCACGCGAATCTCAAAGTCGTTGATATCATAATCATCAAAGCTCATGGCTTTCCTCCTTTTCTAAATAGTCCTTGAGCGCCTTCAGGGCTTCCTTTGACGCCGAAACCTCATGATGAAAGGTGCGGCAATCCGAAAGCAGCAATTTTTGGCGCTGGGGGTGGATGTAAGAAATATATTCGCGGTTGACAATCAGGCTCTTACCTATGCGGATGAAGCGCTGATCCTCCCTGCTCAAAAGTTGGGAGATATGGCGCTCCACCTGGCCCAATTGCTGAGTGAGCACGTGCACATCGCCGTTGACCAGCCGCAGGGTCGAGTAATTCCCTTCGGCCGACACGCAGACCACCGTGCCCGCGGGGACGCGGACAATCTCGGCCGAGGTGACGAATACTAAATGCCTCTCCATAAGTAATTCAGCCGCAAAGTTAAGGAAATTTCCTCATTTCTCCAAAATCGGCGCTCATCGGGGCAAGATGATGCGCTCGCCCAAGAATTTTGCAATCTCGGCGATGATTTTGCGCATGTTTTGGAGCGTGGAGAGGATTTCCTGGGCGTCAGGCGAGTCGGGTTGCTGCATCAGTTTGTGGCGCAACTCCTTCTCGTCCCATTGCAGGCGAGCGCTTTTCAGCCCATAAATTGCGCGGGGCACTCGCGTTGCCAAGAGGTCGCGCTCGGTTTCGACTTTTTGATTGTCCTTGGTGTAGATTTTGCTCAACACGTATTTTTCGCTGATCATGGTCGTGGCCAGCGTACGCACCGCATTATCAGGACATTGCATCAACCTTCGCGCCACGAATTGCTCCGCCGCCTGATTGATCGCCTCGGCCTCGGCTTGCGCGGCCTCCTCCTCAATTTTCTCGCCCTTCTTGGTCAGTTCGGCCATGGAGAGCGACTGCTCGCGCAGCTTAACCATCTCATCGTCAAAGTATTGGCTGCGCACTTTGGCGGCATTCTCCTTGATTGCCGGGAGCTCGTCAATCCATTGCGGCTGGAGCGCCAAGATGGCTTGATAGAGCGCCCAAAGGTCGGAATTGATGAAGTCAATCTCGTCACTTTCAAGCTCTTGGCGCGCATAATCAATCACTGAAAGGTCCTGCTCCCGGCCGTCGGCGTCCTGCACCGTGGCCAGCGTCACCATGCCGTAGCGCACTAAGAGCCGAAGCACCTCAATCTCGCAGGGGCGCACGAACGATGCCTGGTCCTGCGTCCGATTCGTGCGCTTCTGAATCGTCGGGTCGCTCACCGGCGCCTCCGGTTTCGCGGCCGCCTCTTGCTTGGCCTTAACTCCCTCTTTTTCAAGGGTTTCATTGCGCAATTTGGACACTTGCAGCGCCACGATCTCCTCCGACGTTGACAGCAGCCGCGCGCACTCCTTGACATACTCGCTGCGGAGCACATCGTCCGGAATCACCGAGATCGACTTCGTCATCGACTTGATGATTTCCGCGCGCGCCACGGGGTCGTTAGCGTCGGTCGTCGACTGCATGATTTTCGCCTTGAAGCGGATGAAATCAGTCTCATTTTCAGCCATATACTGCTGAATCTCCTCTAAGGTGTGGGCCTTCGCAAAGGAGTCAGGGTCTTCGCCGTCGGGCAGCAGCATCACCTTGATTTTCATTCCCTGCGCCAAGAGCATGTCGATGCCTCGAATGGAGGCCTTGATGCCGGCGGCGTCAGAGTCGTAAATCACCGTGACATTCTCCGTAAAGCGGTGAATCAGACCGATTTGACCCTCCGTCAGCGACGTGCCCGACGAGGCCACGACGTTTTCCACCCCCCGCTGGCTCATGGAGATGACGTCCATGTAGCCCTCCACCAAGATGCACTTATCTTTCGACACGATGGCGTGGCGTGCCTGATACAGGCCATATAACTCGTTGGATTTATGATAGATAACGCTCTCCGGCGAGTTCATGTATTTGGCCACGTTCTTGTCGGTCTTCAGCGTGCGCGCGCCGAAGCCTAACACCTTGCCGCTCAGGCCGAAAATCGGGTAAATCACGCGCCCGCGATACTTATCATAAAGCGTGCCGCGCTCCGAGGCCGAGCAAAGTCCCGTGGCGCGCAGCATCTCGGCGCTGTAACCCTTCTTCGTGGCCGCCAAGGCCAAGGCGTCGCGCTGTTCCGGCGCAAAACCGAGGCGGAATTTCTTGATGGACGCATCTGAGATTCCGCGCTCGCGGAAATAGGCCAGGCCGATGTTGCGCCCCTCCTCGGTCTGAGTCAGCGTGTGCTCAAAGAAATTCAGGGCAAACTCGTTGAGGGCCAACATGCTTTCGCGCTCCGTGGCCTTGGCGCGCTCCTCGGGAGTCATCTCCCGCTCCTTGATTTCGATGTTGTATTTTCGGGCCAGCCAGCGCAGCGCCTCCACGTAGCTCAGCTTTTCCAACTCCATGATGAAGCCCACGGGCGAGCCGCCCTTGCCGCAGCTGAAACATTTGCAGTAACCCTTGGCCTTGCTCACGGAAAACGACGGCGTGCGCTCGTTGTGGAAAGGACATAGGCCCATATAGCCGGAGCCGGAGCGGCGCAGCTTCACGAAGTCGCTGACCACTTCGACAATGTCGGCCGTGTCGAGAATCTTTCTAACAGTTTCGTTATCAATTCGTTGCATAGGTTCAGAAATAGAGGTTGCGGAAAATCATCCACCCGATGCTCAGGCCGATGAACGTTCCCAAGGTTAGAGGAGAAAAGATGAAGCGGCGAATCCTGCCGGGACGCTCCGAGCCGATGGCCGCTAATGCAGCCATAATCAGCACGATAGGCAGCCAGGGATTATAGCTCAGGGCCTCAATCGGATGCCCATGGACCAGCGCATGAAGTGCCCGCGCACTCCCGCACCCGGGGCAGTCCCACCCCGTGATCCACTTAATCGGACAACGCGGATAAATCGCCGGCCCTTCCACCGGGTCAAACACCCACGAAAAGACCAACAAAGCCACTAACGCCAAAATCCAAATCCAACGTTTCATCACCGCAAAGATAATCAAAAAATAACAAAAACACAAAATAATATGGGATTATCTGAGGGCTTTGCGGGCTACGATGAAGTAGGCGGTGAGGACGGCCGTGCCGGTGAT
>CAZLMV010000097.1:0-8046 GCA_964560625.1 uncultured Bacteroides sp.
GGTGCTTTTGGGGGGGGGGGTGGGGGTTGGGGTGGGGGGCGGGGGGGGGCTGGTGCAAAGATACGAATTTTAGGTGGGGGTGTCAAAAAAATTTTTTCTTCACATTGGGGGTTAACTTGCTGATTTTCAGTAGGGGTCAAATTTATTTTTTCTACACCCCCGTTTTTGGGGTGGTTTTAGAGCACTTCGCCGGCGTAGGTGGCGCCCGATTCGGCGGTCAGCTCGATGGAGAAGGGAGCCGAGACGCTGACGGCATAGCCGGCATTGAGCTCGCTTCCGGAGAGGGTCACGCACTCCACCTCAACCCCATCTTTAGCCACGACAAGCTGATAATTCACCTCCTCATCGACATAAAGCACCAACACCGGCGCCGCATACTCCCCATAAATCGGCGCCCCCGGCATCCGATTCGGCCGCAGCTTAGGGTCTTTGGGTTTGGTAGGAGGAAGTTCAATTTTTGAAGAGTCAGACGAGCCTGAATTGTCGGAGTCAGCCGCGCAGGGGATGATGGTGAACAAAAATAACACCATGGTCAGAATACTTTGCTTCATGTTAAAAAAATTTGCTTGATTATTATGATTAGTTTGGGTACTGCAAAGTTACAATGAAATTCTGACTCTGACTGCAATTTTCATTTACCATTATGCATCCTTAAATCATTGATAATCAACAATGTCAGATTTTAAGTTTTACCACTGACGGTTTTCAGCGTCAATTTCGGGGTCATTCCCCAACGACCGGCCCCCGGGAGGCTATTTATAAATCATATCTACAATCCTCACTGCAGAGGGCGATTGAGTGGCTAAAAGTTTCTCTTTTATTCTGGCTTTAAGGTTATAAATAGCTCTTTGACTCTTGTTGATAAGTATGGAGATTATTGATGGATTAAAACCGCAGATGAAGCATAGCAAAACCTCTCGCTCTGACGCAATGAGATGGAAACTGTCAATGTCCGACATCAGGGTGGGGTCATATTGAGAAATCAACTCAGGGAGAGATTCAATAAAGTTGCGTTCTGAAAACAACTTATTAATGTGCTTTGAGAATGAATCTATCAAGGCTTTCTCCTTATCGGGCGCACCGGACACCTTATTATATAAGGAGGAGAAGCGCTCAATCCAAGAGAATTGATTGAGGAAAACTTGATAACTCACTTGTCGAAGTCGCGTAATCTCTACATTGAGCGATTCTATCTGCTGATGTTGATTGAGGATGCCCTGTTCATTCTCTTTTTGAAGCTCATTAATACGCAAGTTCAGCGAATCAATAATCTCGTTTTGCTTTTTAATTGTATTTTTATCAGCATATAACCCGTAAAGTTCTGTTTCCAAGGAGTTAACGTAGCATTTGGTCTCAGAGAGTTTGGTCTCAGAAACATTTAGTTTGGATTTAATCAAACTATATTCGTTTTGCAGAAGCAGCATATTTCTCTCCCACTCCAGGAGTTTTCGCCGCTGACGGTTACGCGAATACACAATAACAAATGTACCGATAATCAATACAAGAGCCAAAGTCAGTATACTTATAATCAATCCGGAGCGATAAGAACGATTTTTACGGGAGAGTTCCTCGGCCACTTCTTCATTATATCTGCGCTCTACATCAATCAATCTTTTATTGCTGGCAGAAGAAACCAACTGATTATATTTAAAAATATGCCTATGAAGTGCAACCACTGCAGAATCAATATCACCTTGACTTAGATATGCTAATATATAAGCGTAGTTCATATCCAGCCGGTCATCAGCAGACTCAATTACCAACTTGAGGCTATCAAGAGTCTCCAACGATGACTCGGGATGCAGCTCAGCATTCACCAAAACCACTCGCCGGGGCAGATCAAAGCCTTCATTTTGAATCTCAAAAAGGATAGAATCGGCAGTTGAGTAATTTTCAAGGAAAACATTGGAAATATATCGCATCTCTAAAATATCAATATCCGGCGTCGAAGAATTGACAGTGGCAGAATCAAAATATGCGAATGATTCTTTAAAACGGTGGATATTATATAATTCTTCGCCGACGAGCTTGTAGAGGCCGGGGAGCCATTCGGGGTGATTGGTCTGCTTGGCGTGGTGTAAGGAGCGGAGGTGCCATTCATAGGAGGAGACGTAGGATTCCGAGAGGCCGTAGATTAGGCCGATAACTGTCTCAATGCGAGAGAGAAAGACCGCATCATTGAGTTGCAGGGCAAGTTCATGGGCTTGGAATGCGTCATAGAGGGCCGACTCGTAAAGGCCTGCGTTGTAGCGGATTACGGCGCGATAGTGGTGGGCCATCATTTGGTGGGGGAGGTCGTCGGTGAAGTCGTAGAAATTGACGGCGATGGAGATTAGCGAGTCGTTGGTTTCATCGCGGAAATTTCTGTCTATGGCCCGGGTCATCAGCAGGGCATAGAGGGCCTCATCTTCGCCCCAGAGGCGGCGCCCATTGATACCCTCGAGGAGGGTCAAGGCCGAGTCGGGCCGCGACTCCATGAGCCGGGAGGCTGAGTCAAGTCGCTGACCCACCCGCAGTTGACACCCGCCGCCCACCAGAGCCGCCACCATCAACAAACATATCCAAACTCCTCTCCGCATCTATCAATTGTTGGGAAATTTTTTGCAAATATAGGGAAATTTGGGGGGAAACGCAAACTATTGGGCGCGGGATTTGCGGGGGCGCCATATTTTTTGTAAATTTGCAGGTGTAACTCCATGGCCAAAAGATGAAACCGACAACTGACCTCTCAACAAATCACGCATATCGCAGCTGGGTTAAGGAACTCAAACAGCGGTATCTGAGCGCTCGCCTTCGCGCCTCCATTGATGCTAACCGCATCCTGCTTGAGTACTATTGGAGCTTAGGCCGCGATATCGCCGACAAACAGTATGCCAACACCTACGGTTCAGGATTCTACAAAACCCTGAGCCACGATTTGCGCTCAGAAATGCCCGACGAAAAAGGCTTTTCTGAGACGAATATTCGATACATGTATCGATTCTATCTACTTTATTATCAAGCAATTGAAAATCTTCCGCAGGGTGCGGAAGATTTCAAACTGTCAAATCGTCCACAGGGTGTGGACGAATTCGGAAAGCAAAATCGTCTACGGGGTGTAGAAGATTTAACGAACCAAAATCTTCCACGGGGTGTGGAAGATTTCAAACAGACAAATCTTCCGCAACCTGCGGAAAAATTATTTGACGAGATTTGTTCAGTCCCATGGGATCATCAGCGAAGGATCATTGACAAATGCAAAGGCGACGCTGAAAAGGCCCTGTTCTTTGTCCGCAAAGTCATCGAAAACAGCTGGGGACGCGACATGCTGCTGAACTTCCTCAGCACTGACCTCTATGAGCGCCAATCTAAAGCCATTACCAATTTCAGCACGACTCTACCGGCGCTGCAGAGTGACCTCGCCCAGCAAGTCACAAAGGACCCTTACGTGTTCAATTTCCTGACCATGACTGAGGATTATAATGAGCGCGAATTGGAAGATGCCCTCGTGGCTAA
Source organism: uncultured Bacteroides sp. (assembly GCA_964560625.1). Taxonomy (GTDB): domain Bacteria; phylum Bacteroidota; class Bacteroidia; order Bacteroidales; family Muribaculaceae; genus UBA3263. The sequence continues at coordinate 3,496 of CAZLMV010000097.1, forward strand.
CGTGACCAAGTTCCTTGTAGAGTTAGGAACCGGATTTGCCTTCATGGGCAGACAATATCGTATGCAAGTCGGCGAAAAGGAAATCTTCATTGACCTGCTGTTTTACAATACCCGCATCCACGCCTATTGCTGTGTGGAATTAAAAACCGGTTCATTTCAAGCCTCTTACCTTGGTCAGTTAGGTCTATATGTTACCGCCGTCAATCATCAACTGAAAACGGAACACGACAATCCGACTATCGGACTCTTGATTTGCAAAGACAAGGACAACATTGAGGCTCAATACTCATTGGAGGCTTATAATCTCCCTTTGGGCATTTCTCAATATGACCTTTCTCAACTTATTCCGTCCGAAATAAAAAGCACTCTCCCCTCAATTGAAGAAATTGAGACAACATTGGAACAGTTGTCTGATAATGATAAATAATAGGTTTTTTTGAAATGATTGAAAGATATTGCGTAATAATGTGTGGCGGCGTGGGGTCGCGGTTTTGGCCGAGCTCTCGCCAGGCTAAGCCGAAACAGTTTATCGACTTCATGGGCACGGGTCGGTCCCTGCTGCAGATGACTTTTGACCGCGTCAGGGAGGTGGTCCCGGCGGAGAACGTAATCATCGTGACTAATGGCGATTACGCGTCGCTGATCAGTGAGCAGCTGCCCGACGTTAAGACGGAAAACGTGCTCTTGGAGCCGGCGCGGCGCAACACGGCGCCCTGCTTGGCCTGGGCGGTGCATCACATTTCGGCGCTGAACCCCGAGGCGTCGATTTTGGTCACTCCGGCCGACCATCTGATCATGCGCGAGCGGGAATTTCACACGGCGTTGCGGCGCGGCTTCGACTTTGTGGAGTCCAACGACGCGCTGCTGACCTTAGGCATCGAGCCCTCGCGCCCGGAGACGGGTTATGGCTACATCCAGGTGGGCAAGCCCGTCACGGAGCATATCTGCAAGGTCAAAACCTTCACCGAGAAGCCCGATTTGGAGTTGGCCAAGGTGTTTCTTGCCTCGGGCGATTTCAAGTGGAATTCGGGGCTTTTCCTCTGGACGGCCAAGTCATTCCTGAAGGCCTTGGAGGAGAACTCGCCGGAGTTGGCTCACCGCTTTGACGCCGGACGCGACAAGTTTGGCACCCCCGAGGAAAGCGCCTTCATTGCGCGGGAATTTCCGGCGTGCCCGGCCATTTCGATTGACTATGCGCTGATGGAGAAGGCCGGCAACGTCTATGTCGAGGCCGTAGACCCCGGTTGGAGCGACTTAGGGACATGGAGCGCCCTGCGCGACAATTCGCCGAAGAATTCGCGCGGCAACGTGGCTCAAGCGTGCCAGGTGTTGAGCTATGACACCGAGGGCACGGTCTTCTCGGTTGAAGACCCGCGGAAGGTCGTCGTGGTGGACGGATTGAAGGATTATGTCGTGGCCGACACGGGCGACGTGCTCCTGATTTGTCCGTTGGCCCACGAGCAGCAGATCAAACAGTATGTCAACGACGTAAAATCCAAGTTTAACGACAGTTATCTATGAACAATAAGAAACACCTCTTGGCGATTGCCGGGTGCATTTTAGCCATCGTGGCGATTTCGTTGGCCTTCTTCTGGCCGGACGCCATTGAGGGCAACGTCCTTCGCCAATATGACATGCAGCAAGGCGCAGCCAATGGCCAGGAACTCGTAGAGTATCAGGCCGAAACGGGCCAAAAAGCCTGGTGGACCAACTCGCTCTTCGGGGGTATGCCGGCCTTTCAGATTTCGCCTTCCTATGCGTCTACGGCCCTGTTTTCATGGCTGAACTCGCTCTATGGGCTTTGGCTTCCTCAGCCGGCTAATCTGCTGTGCATGATGATGTTAGGCATGCTGATTCTGCTGTTGGCGATGAAGTGCCGGCCGTCGTTGGCGCTGATAGGGGCCGTGGCCTGGGGCCTGAGCTCCTACTTCGTCATCATCATCGGCGCGGGCCATCTCTGGAAGTTCATCACGCTGAGCTACGTGCCGCCGACGATTGCGGGCTTGGTGCTGATCTATCGCGGACGGCGACTCCTTGGCGCGGCCTTGGCGGCGCTGTTCATGGCGCTGCAGATTTCGTCAAATCACCTGCAGATGAGCTATTACTTCGCGTGGGTGATGGCCGGCTTCGTGATTGCCTACGGCGTTGCAGCGCTGCGCAGCAAGCAGTTAGGTCGCTGGGGCATCAACACCGCCATCCTTGCCGGGGCCATGCTCTTGGCCGTCGGCGCCAACGCCCCGAATCTCTATCACACCTACGAATATTCCAAGCAGACCATGCGCGGTCAGCACTCCGAGCTGACGCCCGAAAACCCCGCCGCGCAACAGTCGCAAGGCCTTGACCGCGAGTATATTACAATGTACTCCTACGGCAAAGGCGAAACCTTCTCGCTGCTCATCCCCGACATCAAAGGCGGCGCCTCGGCCAAGCCCTACCAGGGTGGCATGGTCCCGACGACGCTCACCGACACTGACCGCGGTCAGGAACTGATGCGCCAAGGCGGGGAAATGACTCTGCTTCAGCTCTTTGGCCCCTATTTCGGGGGCGCGGAGGGCACCAACGGCCCGGTGTATGTCGGCGCGATAATCATGGCCCTGTTCCTATTGGGCTGCATCGTGGTCAAAGGCCCGGTGAAGTGGGCGTTGGTGGTTCTGACCGTGTTGTCGATTTTCTTGGCGTGGGGCCATAACATGATTTGGTTCACGGACTTATTCATCGACTACATGCCGGGCTACAACAAGTTCCGCACCGTGGAGTCAATCCTCGTGATCGCCGAATTCACCATTCCTCTGCTTGCCATCCTCGGTCTGCGGGAGCTCCTGCGCGCCGAAAAGCCTTGGCAGACCATGAAAAACCCTCTGATCTTCTCGTTTGGCATCTGCCTGTTTTTCTGCCTCTTAGGCATCTTCGCGCCGTCGATTTTCGGCTCAGCAATCATGGGCGAGCGCGACCAATCGATTATTTCGCAATACGTGGCCTATGGCGCTCTGCCTCAGGGATTTAACATGCAGGACTACCCCTCGGTGCTCAACGCCGTCAATGAAATGCGCCTTGACATGGTCAAGACCGACTCTCTGCGCTCATTCCTCTTCATCGGCATCGCGCTGATAGCCCTGATGGCGTTCTCGCGGGGTAAGATTTCGCGGAAAATCGCCGTGGGCATCGTTGGCGTGGCCGTGTTGGTCGACCTCTTTACGGCCGACCAACGCTACCTGAATCACGACAGCTTCGTGGAGCCCGTAAGCGCCGCGCCCTTCACCGCCACAGCGGCCGACCAAGTGATTCTGATGGACTCCGACCCCGATTTCCGAGTACTCGACGTCAACCAATTCTCATCGCCCGCGCCAAGCTATTTCCATAAATCCATCGGCGGCTATCATGCAGCCAAACTCACTCGCTATCAGGACCTTATCGACCGACATCTGCAATACGTGGCGCGCCCCGAAATTGCCGATCTGCTCACCCTGCGCAATGACTCCGTGGCCGCGCTCTATGACCCCGAGGAAGTGGCGTGGCTCCGCTCCCACCTCAACGTCCTTGATATGCTCAACACCAAGTATATCATCACGGACCCGAACGCCATGCCGATTCTCAACACCGAGGCCTATGGCAACGTCTGGTTTGTCGACTCAATTGACTATGTATCAACTCCTGACGCCGAAATGGATGCCTTGGAAAGCATCAATCCGCGCATCGAGGCCGTGGCCGACGAACAATTCCGCGCCATCCTCGGCGAGGCGACTCCCGGCGCGCCCGGCGACACTATTCACCTGACGGCCTATGCGCCTGACCAGCTGAAGTTTAGCTACTCTGCCGCCGAGCCGCGCGTGGCCGTGTTCTCCGAGGTGTTCTTCCCCTGGGGCTGGGAGGCTGAGGTCAATGGTCAGCCCGTGGAAATAGGCCGTGTGGACTATTTGCTGCGCGCTCTGCGCCTTCCCGCGGGCCAAGGTGAGATAGTCATGACCTTCCGCCCGCAGAGCGTCGAGACGACCAATTCTGTAGCTGTAACGTCCGTGTCGCTGATCTATCTGCTGCTCTTGGGTGGAATCATCGTGGCCCTGCGCCGTAGGAATGAATAAACTCGCCCTTTATATACGTCGGTTTCGAGTGAATCGTGGCTTCACGGTTCACTCGCCGTTTGCGTATCGGTTCATCAAGCTCGTGGTGCGCGAAAGGCTGCCATATTACGCGTTTCGCGACATTCGCGACCCCTACGACCGGCTGCTTTATCGCACGGCGGTCTATTTCCACCCTTCCAGCATCTCCGCCGCCGGCCCCAACGCGGCCCACGCGCTAAAAATCATGCAGCGCGCCCTCCCCAACGCCCGCGTCGCCGCCCCTACCGAGGCCGAATTCCATTACGGCGACACCCCCCACCCGGCGCCCGAAATCCAATTTCTCAGCGGCCCGCACACCCTCCCCGCCCACACCTGCTTCCTCCTCCCCGCCGCCACCATAGCCATCCGCCGCGAAAACCTCCCCCCGCAAAGCTACCCGGTCTCGCTGCCTTAGTCGGATTCTTGGTGGAGTTGGGTGGGGGGGAGGTCCGGG
>CAZLMV010000098.1:0-7989 GCA_964560625.1 uncultured Bacteroides sp.
GCACGCTGGTCACGACCCTGACCAAGCGAATGGCCGAAGAATTAAACGACTACTTGGCTAAATTTGACGTCAAAACCGCCTATATGCATAGCGACGTCGACACCCTTGAGCGCATCAAAATCCTTGACGATCTCCGCGCCGGGGTCTATGACGTGCTCATCGGCGTCAACCTGCTGCGTGAAGGCCTTGACCTCCCCGAGGTGAGCCTCGTGGCCATCTTGGACGCCGACAAAGAGGGCTTCCTGCGCAGCCATCGCTCGCTGACGCAGACCGTGGGTCGCGCCGCCCGTAACCTCAACGGCCGCGTAATCATGTATGCCGACAAGATGACTGACTCCATGAAGCAGACCATCGAGGAGACCGAGCGCCGCCGCGCCCTGCAATTGGCTTATAATGAGGAACATGGAATCACTCCCCAGGCCATCATCAAGGCGCGCAACCGCATCGTGGGCCTCGACCTCGAAGAAGAGCAGACCGACGCCCCGAAGGCCGGAAAACGCACTGGAAAGCAATCCGAACGCCAGTCCGCAAAGCAACCCGCCAAGGCCGCCAAGCCGATTCCTTACGAGATGGAATATTCCCGCGAAGTCAACATTGCCGCCGACCCCGTGGTGCAATACATGAACGCTACCGAGATGCGCAAAAACATCGAAAAACTCAAGCAGCAGATGATGCAGGCCGCCAAGAAAATGGACTTCCTCGAGGCCGCCCGCCTGCGCGACGAAATGCTCAAGATGCAAGCCCTATTAGAGCAAAAGGAGGGCGCCCAATGACCGCCCCCGCCGTGAAAATGCCGGCGCCTGACCGCTGGCTCCCCACCTCCGTCAAAGAGATGGAGGCCTTGGGATGGGATCATGTCGACGTGGTCCTCTTCTCCGGCGATGCCTACGTGGACCATCCCTCGTTTGGCGCCGCCGTCATTGGCCGCACGCTCCAGGCCATGGGGCTGAACGTGGCCATCGTGCCTCAGCCCAACTGGCGCGACGACCTCCGCGACTTCCGCAAATTCGGCGCCCCGCGCCTCTTTTTCGGCATATCCCCCGGCGCCATGGACTCCATGGTCAACCACTACACCGCTGCCCGCCGCAAGCGCCACGACGATGCTTACACCCCCGGAGGACGCGCCGGTGCCCGTCCGGATTACCCCACGATTGTCTACTCTGAAATCCTGCGCCGACTCTTCCCTGAAACGCCCATCATTGCCGGCGGAATCGAGACCTCCATGCGCCGCCTGAGCCATTATGACTACTGGCAAGACCGCCTGCGCCCCTCAATCCTCATGGACGCCCCCGTCGACCTGCTGATCTACGGAATGGGCGAGAAACCTATCCGCGAAATCGCCTCCCGACTCATGGCCGGCGAGCCCGTTTCCGCCATTACCGACGTGCCCCAAACCTGCGTGCGCATACCCGCCCGCGAGATTCCCGCCCCCTCGGACCGGGCCATCATCCTCAACTCCTTCGAGCAATGCCTAAGCGACAAACGCAAGCAGGCCGCCAACTTCAAACACATTGAGCAGCAGAGCAATCGCCTCGCCCCTGACACCATCCTCTATCAGCAACACGGGCGCCGCGCCGTCAAGGTCAACCCCATGTATCCGCCGCTCACCACCGCCGAAATCGACGCCTCTTTTGACCTGCCTTACACCCGCTTGCCTCATCCTCGCTATCGCGGCAAAACCATTCCCGCTTACGAGATGATTCGCCATTCCGTCTGCCTTCATCGCGGATGCTTCGGCGGGTGCTCCTTCTGCACCATCTCCGCCCACCAGGGCAAATTCATCGCCTCCCGCTCGCCCGAATCGATCCTGCGCGAGGTGGAGGCCGTCACCAAGATGCCTGACTTCAAGGGCTATATCAGCGACCTCGGCGGACCCAGCGCCAACATGTATGCCATGGGCGGCCGCGACCTCGAAAAATGTCGCAAATGCCTGCGCCCCAGCTGTTTGCATCCCTCCCCCTGCCCGAATCTCAACAACGACCATTCGCGCCTGCTCCAGATCTACCAGGCCGTAGACCGCATGCCCGCCGTCAAGAAAGCATTCGTCGGCTCCGGAGTGCGCTATGACCTCGCCATGGCCCCATCCGGCTCGCCGAAAACTGACGCCGTCAATCGCCAATACTGCGAGCAACTCATTGCCCGCCATGTCTCCGGGCGACTCAAAGTGGCCCCGGAACATACTGAGCCTCACGTGCTTAACCTGATGCGTAAGCCCGACTTCTCCCTCTTCTATAAATTCCGCGAAATCTTCGACCAGGTCAACAAAAAACACGGCCTCAACCAGCAACTCATCCCTTACTTCATCTCCTCCCACCCCGGCTGCCGCGAAGAAGACATGGCCCGCCTGGCCAACATCACCCGCCGACTCGACATGCACCTCGAGCAAGTCCAAGACTTCACCCCGACCCCCATGACCCTCAGCACCGAAATCTTCTACACCGGCTACCACCCCTACACCCTCCAACGCGTCTACTGCGCCACCTCCCCCGCCGCCAAATCCGCCCAACGCCAATACTTCTTCTGGTACAAAAAATAACCTGACAAAAAGCCGGGCTCCGAGGAGCCCGGCTTTTTGTCGCTATATTGGGGGGGTAAATTAAATTCTGATTTTGCGAACTGCTCCAGGCCCTTGGAGTAGGTAAACTCCGCGGCAAGGAACCCTGAAGCAACCGCTGCTGAGCGGCGCAATCTCTGCCCCGTCTACCATAAAGAGCCGGAATTTCGCCGCTGATGGGCCGCTGACAGTAATCACCCGCCCGGCAATGCTCACTCCGAAGCCCTCAATCTCTGCGAGCGAATCACTCTCATTGCCATCCGACTTCACCGTGACCAAGCAGCTGGCGCTAACCCCGGAGCCATCCGTAGCTGTAGCCGTAATTTCCGCCTCCCCGGCCTTCAAAGCTGTCACCAAACCCGTAGCAGACACTTTGGCCACTTCCGAATTACTTGACTCCCATGTCAGATTTCTGCGGGTAACATTATCCGGCGTAAACTCAGCTACCAAAAGGAAAGTCTCCCCCCGTAACAACTCAAGGGTCTCAACGTTAAAACTCAGAGATTCAGCTAAGACGGCATCTATTTCCTCGACAAAGAAGAAATCTTTCCATTGGTCTGCAGCCATGTATTCATCGCTGCTCGCTGCCGGAACATGAAGCGTGCAATCCCATTTGTTAATATCGTTAAGAGCCTGAGTACCACAAACTGGAGGAATGATAGAGAATGAATAATATTCCTTCAAACCGGTGCAGTCGGAAAACGCTTCCTGGCCGATGCTCTCAATCTGATTACCTGCTGAGAAATACTCCAGCGAAGAGCACCCGGAGAACGCCCGGTTACCAATAGACTTCACACCGTTACCGATCATCAAGGTCTGCAAATTAGTGCACCCATAAAACTCATTATCATAAACCTCCGTCTCAGCGTCAGTAATTTCTACACTACGCAAGGAAGTGTTACGATAAAACGGCGAATACCCATAATTTGACGTAGTATTATACTGCAACTTTCGCCCAATATAAACCTCATCCAACGGACAATCCGCAAACAACGGCTTCGACCCATTCGACCCAAGCAACAACGACTCCTCACCATCCTCTAAGGTAAGATTGGCTAAAGACTTACACCCGGAGAACGCATAATCCCCAATGGTTTTCACATTATTTGGGATAGATAAATTATTCAGAGCCAAGCAATTCCCAAAGGCATATTGAGGAATAGATGGAATACCTGTACCAATATTTACTGTTGCCAACTTTGAGCAACCATAGAAGGCATAGTTGCCGATGGACGATACATTATCAGGTAAGGTTATAGTCGACAAAGAAGAACAGTTATAAAATGATTCACTACCAATAGCCGAAATGTCATTACCCAAGTGGACACTATTCAGTGAATTGCACCCATAAAAAGCATCTTGACCAATTGCGCCAACATTATCAATAGTTGCATTTTCAAGACCGTTGCAACCATAAAACGCCTGATACTTGATATCGCCCTTTGAAGAAATTTTTATATCCTTCAGGCCATTACAATCAGAGAAAGCACACTCTCCAATAGACCCATCATTTTCGGCCATAACAGAAGTCAATGCATCGCAATTGTAAAAAGCATTAGATAAAATTGAGCCATCATTAGTCGCTTCAAAAGCCTCTAAATTAACACATTCATAAAAAGCCCTGTTACCAACATTGCCCTTATTGCTAACTTTCAAGCTATTAATCGCCTGATTTTTATAATACGCGTAATCATTAATATTTAACACATTGAGTTCAACGCCACGATTAGTAACTTTCTCTCCAATAACAATATCTCCATTTTCAAGTGAATACTCACAATCCACTGCATCGCAGGTTCTTTCGGAAGGACTTACAGGGATATAGTAAGTCCCATCAACTAAAAACTTGGAACTCAGGAATTGATATGTAACCTGATTTGAGAAATTATACTGATTATTAGAGACATAATTCATGGCCGCCTTGACAGCAAACGAATTAGTTGGAGGAGTATTACCCAACCAAAAAGCCTTAGCTATATTAAGGTACTGATAAGATGAGCCGGTGTTATATGAAAACGCATTATATCCAATGGTGAGCACCCCGGAACCTAACGTAAGAGATTTTAATTTAGTTGAATTATAAAACGCGTAATTTCCAATATAGCTGACAGAATTGGAAAGAGTAACACTCTCCAAATTGCTTCCATTAATTAAGAAAAAATCCGGTATGGTTGTAACTCGACTTCCAATTACCAAGGATGAAAGAATCGAAGGAAAACTGGGAGAACTTGACGACCCGCAACTTGAGCAGTTGATCGCATTAAAAGTCAATGAGGTTAGGGTATTACACCCTGTAAACGCGCTTTCACCTATAGATGTTACCGCCTCCGGAATCTCAATTGCAGTTAGTTTGGTGCTATTTTTGAATGCATGCTTACCAATTGAGATTAGGGAGGCTGGAAGATCCACACCTTCTATTTCACTACCATTATACAAAAAATAGTCTGGAATCTTAGTTACTCCATCTCCGATAGTCAAAGAGGTAATACTTGAAGGAAAACTCGGAGTACCCGTATAACTTACCGACCCACAGCTTGTGCAATTAATTGCATTAAACGTCAATGAAGTCAAGGCATTGCACCCTCCAAACGCGCCATTACCAATAGATGTCACGTTCTCCGGTATCTCTATCTCAGTAAGTTTGACACAATTATTAAATGCATAATCACCTATTGATGTAATAGTGGCCGGAAGAGTCACACTTTCTATTTCTCTACCTCTACTCATGAAATAGTCCGGAATCTTAGTTACTCCATTTCCGATAGTCAAAGAGGTAATACTTGATGGGAAACTCGGCGAACTTGACGACCCGCAACTCGTGCAATTAATTGCGTTAAACATCAATGAAGTCAATGCATTACACCCACTAAACGCGCTTTCTCCAATAGATGTTACCGCCTCCGGTATCTCAATTGCAGTTAGGTTGGTGCTATTTTTGAATGCATGCTTACCAATTGAGACAAGGGAGGCTGGAAGATTCACACTTCCTATTTCACTACCATTATACAAAAAATAGTCTGGAATTTTAGTTACTCCATCTCCGATGGTCACAGAGGTAATACTTGAAGGAAAACTCGGATAACTTGACGACCCGCAACTCGTGCAATTAATTGCGTTAAACCTCAATGAAGTCAATGCATTACACCCACTAAACGCGCCTTCACCTATAGATGTAACGTTCTCTGATATCTCAATCGCAGAAATGGTATAAATTTGATTGTACAAGAAATAGTTTGGAATCATAGTTACTCCATCTCCGATAGTCAAGGAGGAAATACTCGAAGGAAAACTCGGAGAACTCGACGATCCGCATTTTGTGCAGTTAGTTGCATTAAAAGTCAATGAAGTTAAAGCAGTACACCCACTAAACGCACCTTCACCAATAGATGTCACGTTCTCCGGTATCTCGATTGCAGTAAGTTTGTCACAATTTTGCTCATATAGGAAATAGTCTGGAATCTTAGTTACGCCTTCTCCGATAGTCAAAGAGGATATACTTGAAGGAAAACTCGGAGAACTTGACGACCCGCAACTTGTGCAATTAATTGCATTAAAAGTCAATGAGGTTAGGGCATTACACTCACTAAACGCGCTATTGCCAATCGAGGTTATATATTCCGGGATTGTAACTTCACAAAGATTCTCGTGTCCGTAAAAGGCTTTAGACAAAATAGTAGTAACGGGATACTTCTTTCCGTTATTCGTAATCGATGAAAGGATATTTGCGCTCTTTATGTCACTAATTGCTCCAATTACGATGGCAACTTCGTCGCGCACTAAATACACAACTCCATCTATTTCATCAATTCCATTTTTCCCATCATACATTTTAGCAATTGCATCTGCATTGCCAAAAAAACATTTCCCACAATCATAAACTCGGCCTCCCTCTTCATGTTCCAGCTGAAGCTTATGGATATCGCCATCCATGTACTCTGAAACATTCAGAGAATAAGATAGGGAAAGCGAATTATAGTAACCCATATCATCAATCATTATCCAATTAAACGCCCCTAATGAGCTACTTATTGTGATAGGAGAATCATTAATTAAAAATGTAGAACTTCCATCTGAATAGTTAACTAATATTGGATTATAGCCTTCGATTGATATTGTTTGGGCGGATGATCCTGCGGAGATGCAAGTAACGAATAAAAGCAGGAGCCATTTTGAAATGCGATTTTTCATTTGCATTTATTGCGCCGGTGGCTCACTGCGCGGGCTTGATAATGATTGGGGTTAAATACAGAAGACGTGAGAGCCTTATTTGTTGCTCGCCACGCTTTCTGAGGCCTACCACAGCCCACTCTTGCAGACGAGCAACGGAGACCTCACGCCGATATGATAACTCCACGGCCTTCTTATGAAATATGGCCGGAGAGTATATTCATACCCATGAGCATCTATCGGAGCTTCATCCTTGGCAAGAGCATTGAAAGTGGTAGTTTCAGAAAGCCAAGAACAAGCGTAAAATAAACGCCTTCAAAAAATTATGTTGCGGCCTCCGGCATTCCCTGCGTGGCCCGTAGGCCACACCCGAACGGCGTGAGGACTGCGCAAAGTTAAGAAATTTTTCCCGCCTATGCAAGCATTTTTTGCGGAAAATCGCCCATAAGGCGCAAAAAGCCTGCCAGGCGGGCTCGCCCTATGGGCGAGATACCCGCTTAGCTAAGATAGCTATTTTAGCTACTTTAGCGATCTTAGCTATTTTAATGGCGCTTGGGCGCCATCGGCACACGGGGGCGGGTGCCGTCCCCAGTTATGACAATGAAAAAAAGGTGCGCCTCGCAAGGGGGCGCACCTTTTTTTAGCATTGGTAATCTTTTTTTATTCGGCTTTGCCGTTGGAGCCGAGGACGTTGACGATTTTGTGTTTGTAGAGTTTTTCCATTTCGTCGCGGGCCGGGCCGAGGTATTTGCGGGGGTCGAATTCGCCGGGTTTTTCGTTGAAGACCTTGCGGATGGCGGCGGTCATGGCGAGACGGCTGTCAGAGTCGATGTTGATCTTGCAGACAGCGCTCTTGGCGGCCTTGCGGAGTTCTTCTTCGGGGATACCGATGGCGTCGGGGAGCTTGCCGCCGTTGGAGTTGATGATGTCAACGTATTCCTGGGGCACGGAGCTGGAGCCATGAAGCACGATGGGGAAGCCGGGGAGTTTCTTCATCACGGCGTCGAGCACGTCGAATGCCAAGGGCGGGGGCACGAGCTTGCCTTCGGCGTTGCGGGTGCACTGTTCGGGGGTGAACTTGTAGGCGCCGTGGCTGGTGCCGATGGAGATTGCGAGTGAGTCGCAGCCGGTGCGGGTTGCGAAGTCGATAACTTCTTCGGGGTCGGTGTAGGTGTGGTGGTCGGACGATACTTCGTCTTCAACGCCGGCGAGAACGCCGAGTTCGCCTTCAACGGTTACGTCATACTGGTGAGCGTAGTCAACGACCT
>CAZLMV010000099.1:0-7901 GCA_964560625.1 uncultured Bacteroides sp.
CTTTTGTGTGTCTTTCGCTATTATAACACACCTCGGAAGTAAATGGTTCACCGATTAGCAAAAAATTTTTAGACCAGGGCCCCATAGAGCCAGGGAACAGCGCCGCCCATAGGGCGTTTTGGGGTCGCTTTGCTGTTTGGCTTTCCTCTGTGCGCGACTAAAGCTTATAAGAATTATAAGCGTTTTTGGGCTTAAATTTTTTTCAACCGGCGGCAGCGGCGGCGGAGCGAGCTTTTGCTCGCGCCTATCTTCATCATCATTATCATCGTCATGATGATAATGTTTACTTTCCTTTACTTTACTTTCCTTTACTTTACTTTGTGAATTATTGTCAACATTAACCGGGGTTTTTGTTAACAATAATGGTTAATTTAGGCGCTTATTTGGGTTTTGGGGGGCGGGGGAGGAGGTGGCGGAGGCGGGGGAGGGCGCCGAGGAGGAGGATGGCGGCTTCGAGGAGGAGGAAGAGGAGGGTGTAGCGGCGGAAGGGGGAGGGGTGGGCGTAGATGGAGAGGTCGGCGGTTGAGGGGTCGATGGATTGGAGGGTTCGTTTCCAGGTGATGATGCCGTCGGAGGTGCTGACGATGGCGGTTTTGCCGCGGGCGATGGTTTTGAGGGTGCGCGAGTCGGCGCGATAGATGGGATAGTCGGCCATGGAGATGTCGCGCCAGGCGTTGATTTCGTCGGGCGTGGCGTCGGTCAGGGCGATGAGGTTAGCGCGGGATGCTAATTCGTTGGCGTTGAAGCTGATGGCGGCTCCGGCGGCTTTGAGGTCGGGGATGAGGAGGAAAAGCTGGGTGGTGTCGGGGTCAACGACTTCGGCGGTGATGTCTTGGCCGTCGTCGGGGTCGAGGATGGCGAAATTGTTGGTGCCCACGGGGTTTGATTCGGGCTCGCGCACTTCGATGAATTCGAGGTCGGAGTCATCGTCGGGGAGGTCATACATTCCAAACTCGAGAACTTGACCCGACTGCAGGGAGCGATAGACATAGACCGGCTCGGGGCCGGGCGCGTCGGGGTCATAGAGCGGCGTGCCAACGGGGTAGGGGCGGAAGTCGATGAGTGGCTGCTCGTTATAGCCGATGATGCCGATGAGACCGCAATAGGCGGCGGCCACGGCGATCTGCATCCACTGCACCCAGGGCGCAAACAGGCAGGGCGTGGAGCGATTTTTCAGTAGCAGGAACACGCAGAGGGCCGTCAGGAGGACGTTTTTCCAGAATGTGGCGGCATTGGAGATGATGAGCCAGTCGCCAAAGCATCCGCAGTCGCTCACGGGGTCGGCAATCCAGATGTAGGCGCTCAGCGGGAGCATGAAGGCCATGATTGCGGTGGCGCAAACGGCGGAGGTGCGGCGCATGGAGCCGGTCAGGAGGGTGAATCCGGTGAGGAATTCAGCCATGCAGAGCGCGGTGGCGGCGATGAGCACGAGCCCCTCGGGGAAGAGGTCGGGGATGCCCCAGGCGGCGAAATAGTCGTTGAATTTGTTGACCGACCCGTAGAGGTCAATCATCTTTGCCAGGCCGGAGACGGTAAAAGTGCCGCCCACCACGAGGCGGGCAATCCAAACGGCTATGCGGGTTTTCATTCGGTGAGCTTGATGATTCCGAAGATGGAGTAGTTGACCATGTCCATATAATTGGCGTCGATTCCTTCGCTGACCAAGGTGGAGCCTTGGAGGTCTTCAATCTGCTTTGTGCGGAGGATTTTCATCAGGATGAGGTCAACGTAGGAGCTCACGCGCATGTCGCGCCAAGCCTCGCCATAGTCATGATTCTTGGCCAGCATCAGGGCGCGGATTTCGTCGGCGTGGCGGTCATAGAGGCGCAGGGCCTCGGCGGAGTCAATGTCGGGGGTGACCGTCGGGGGTAACTCTAACTGAATCAGGCCGATAATGCCGTAGTTGACAATGCCGATAAACTCGTTGAGGGAGCCTTCGCCGACGGCTGAGCGGTCGTCGCCGCCCAGGAGTTGGAGCTCGCGGATGCGCTTGGCCTTGATGTAGATTTGGTCAGTGAGCGACGAAGGGCGGAGCACCCTCCATGCCGGGGCATAGTCATGGAGCTTGCTTTCAAAGAGGGAGCGACATTTCTTCAGGGCCGCGTCAAATTGCTGATTAGTAGTCATATTCCAACTTTAAGTCGTCGATGGTTAAGATAGAGCCTGCGCCGCCCACGAAAAAGTCGCCATACTTTGAGGCGGAGCACACCACGAGGATATACTTCGGCACGCGCGAGGTGGAGCGATAGGTCAGCGGAATGTTCAGGGGCGTCCAGGAGCTGACGGTTTCGCCAAGGGCCATTGAGCCATAGGCAATTACGTGGGGGTCCGCGGGGTCAAAGAGCTGGCGGTTTTTGGGGTTAGTGCGGATTTCAAAGGGTTCGGACCAGTCGGTCAGGGCAATGTAGACCTGACAGGTGTCAGGCCGGCCTTTCCAGTCGGCAAAGTCCGGGTCGGAGCCTACGTGGCTGATTTCGGCGCAGTTATATTTAAACCAGGCGGTCAGTCGGGTTGGGCGGCGCGTGAAGGGGCGTCCGAAGTTGAGGATGCCGTTAGTGCCGTCCGTGCGGACGTAGACGCCGGTAAAGATGTTGCCGGCGGCGATTTTGCCTAAGGCGCCGATGCCCTTGAATTCGGTTTTGAGTTCGGCGGCATATCCCTGGCCTGACTGAGTGTCGGGGGTGGGCACGGAGTTTGACGGGCCGAGGGTTGCGGCGCCCTTGTTGCCGGTGTCCCAATAGGGGGTTCCGCCCTCTTCCCAGGGGTTGTAGACCTTGCCGTCGAGCCACCAGTTATCGAGGGTCCAGTTGGGCATCTGCACCGCGTCTTCCGTGGTGAATTCTACGGTTGCGGTGATGTCCTCGTTGGAGTAAGCGCGGGCCTCGTAGGTGGTCAGCGGGGAGAGGTGGATCAGCCTGCCGGTGAAGGAGCCGCCGGAGGAGGTGATCCAGTCGGCGGGGACGCGAATCCACTCTTCGTCGCCCTTGAGGCGATATTCAAAACCGTTGTCGCGGCCCGCTTCGGCCTCGCCATAGAGCCAGGCCACGTTGGTCCAGGCGTCGACGCTGCTGAGGGTCACGGCGGCGTCGATGGCTTCGACATAGATGGTCCAGGTGAGTTCGCGGCCATAGTCGCTGAGGGTGAGCTCCACGGGGTGGGTAAAGTCCATCTGGCGGCCTACGGGGTCAGGGGTCAGAGTGGAGGCCGTGGAGCCAAGTTTTGCGGACGTAACTGTCAGTGCTGCAAGGTTTGAGCCCTTGGGAACGTAGACAATCACGCGGCGCCCCGGGGCGTCGATTATGGTCTGGCCAATCTGCCCGGCAATGGAGAAATAGCGCTCAATGGTTTGGCGCGCGCGGATGGTCCAGACATATTCCTGATAGAGCCGCAGGGTGACGTAAAGCGGCTTGATGAGGTTGAGCGTGGGCCCGAGGGGCGTGTCGTCGGTCAGGGTGGCGCCGGCGGGGCTGAGTTCGTAGTTAATGAGCTCTACGGCCTCGAGGTTTGTCTCCTCGTCAATGTCGAGGGTGATGGTACGCGTCAGGGTGTCGATTTCGGCCGGCTTGGTCAGTCCGTTGACCATGAAGGCGGAAAAATTCGGCTGAATGCGCGGATAGGGCAGGTCGTTATGGATGCACCCGCAGAGGGCGGCAACCATAGCCACTAAAAGCAGCAGCGGGGCGATATGTTTTTTAGATGTGAACACCTAATCCAAAGTTTATATTAAAGATGTTAAAGCGGAAATTGGCGCCGGAGCTGACGCGTCGGCCTTCGTCTACGCCGTTGGTCTCTTGGTGTTCGGTGCGATATTTGACGCCAAACACTCCGAAACTGAGGTTGAAGCTGACGTTTTCCATGATGAAGACGCAGACGCCGGGGCTGAAATTGAGGCTCACCTCATTAATACGCGTGCGCGTGAGCTTCGGCTCGTCGTTATAGAGCCGGGAGAAGTTGCTGTGGCCGGTGGTGAAATTCAGATCGGCCTCGTTGAACACGGCGAAGCGCTTGTTGCGGTCCAGACCTACGTAAGCGCGATAAGTGATGCCGGCGGCATAGCTTTCGGAGGTGTATTTGACGTCGCGGAGGGTGAAACTCAGGTCGTCGCCCATGTCGAGGCCTAAGGAGCCGAGGTGGCCCTCGCCGCGGGTGTAGTTAATCTTCATGCCGACGCTCTGGTTATGGTTGAAAAACCAGCTTACGGAGGGCTTGATGGAGTAAGTTTTGCCGCTGAGGTCCACGTTGGTCAGCACCGACAGCAGCTCCAAGTCCTCAGTGCTGAGTTCGCCGTAGCTGGCCGTCAATCCAAACATCCACTGGCCTTTAGGTATGAAAAGATAGTTAAACAGGCCGCGGTCGTGACGCCCGAGGTTGCGCGTGCGCAGTTTCAGCGGAATGGTGTCGCCGTTGACGATGACCAAGTCCGGGTCCAGCGCCGGCTTCGTCAGGATCAGCGAGTCAGGAGTCTCCACGTCCTCAATGACGATCTCCTCGCTTTCCACCTGCCCGAGGGCCCGCTGGGGGAGCAGCGCGCCGAGAATCAGCGTCAGCAGCAGTATGTAAAGGGTTCCTCGCTTCTTCATAGGTAGAACATGCAGCCGAACGTGACGCTGAACAGGTTGATTTTAAAATTGGCGCTATGGCGGTGAATATTAGCCATATAGATCTGGTCGGTGACGGCCTTGGTGTTGTAATAATTAAAGCCGAGCACACCGATGTTGACCTCCATGGCCGAGTAATTATTCAGCATCATCATGATGCCGGGGGTGACGCCGACATTTAGCTGAAAATTAGTCTGATAGGTGCCGCTGAGGGTCTGGCCGGTGCCCGTGGCGAGCTTGCTCTGGCCGCCCGCCATGGCTAACTGCACCTCGCTGAAAATGGCGAACCGGCGGCTTTGACCTAACGAGATATAGTTGCGAAACAGGGCCGTGGCGCCGTAGCTGTGGCTCAGCGAAAAGAGGTGGTCAATGTCATAGCCCATGTCGGAGGCCAAGACCAGCGAGGCCTTGTCGACCTTGGCTAACGTGCGCGAATAAGAGAATCGGCCGCCGGCGGCAAGGTTGTCCTGAAAGGCAAAAAGCAGGGTGGGGGAGATTTTGAAGGTGTAGCCGCGCCCCTTGAGGCCTTCGAGGATGAGGAAGGAGTAATTGTCGAGCTTTTCGGCTGAGTAACTGACCGATACGCCGGTGATCCACTCGCCTTTGGGCACGAAAACCACGGGAGCGGAGATTCCACGCTCAAAGGGCACCTGGGCATGCACAGGCGCCGCTATGGCTACGATTGCCATCGTTAACAATGCCGTCAGGCGGCTCAGGAAACGTGACATGGTCGGGGTGACAGGATTCGAACCTGCGACCTCCTGCTCCCAAAGCAGGCGCGCTACCGGGCTGCGCAACACCCCGCGAAATTTCGCTGCAAAGTTAGTCAAAATTTTGCGGTTTACAAAAAAAATATTAATTTTGCGGCAAATTTATTCACTCACATCACATTTTTATTTATGAAAAAACTTTTACTCTGCCTTTCCGTGATGGCCTCGGCTGCCCTTTCCGCATCAGCCTTCGACCATTTCACCGCCGGCACCGATGACGCCCCCAACTATTACGTCATCCGCTCGAATCGCGGCACTCCCTACCTGAGCTACAGCGCCGATGAACTCAACAATGGTTCCGTAGCCACTCAGCTTTATCGCTCCACTGACGTTAGCGAATATTCCCTCTGGGCAGTGACCCCCGGCTCCGTTAGCGGCACCGTCGTTATCAAGAACTACAAAGCCGACGCTTACCTCATGGGCTTCAAGACCGGCGACGGCTCTGATTTTACCGGCGTCTCCGGCGCTACGGCCGACGTCATCTCCACCCCTGAAGATATCTACATCCGTCAATTTGAAGACAATGCCTTCGCCATGAGCCTTCATTCCGAGGCCGGTTTCCAGAACGTCGAAGGCGGCTCCATTTTCTTCTGCCTTGACGCCTCCGGCGGCAATAACTTCTGTGGCAACTGGTGGGCCACTAACTCCGGCGGCACCATGTGGTGGGCCACTAAGGTGGACATTTCCAATGGCGACAACGTGGCCGACGTGGTAGCCCAAGTCCAGCTCTCCATCGAGGTAGAACTCGCCAAGGAGGCTGCCTTAGCTCAGCTCACCCCCTTTGTTGACCTTGAATTTGTGGCCGACATTATCGCCGACGGTATTGATAAGGTCAACGCCGTGGAAGTGGCTGAAGGCTATCAGACAAAGATCAACGACGCTGTTTCGTCAACCATCGCTGAGGCTAACTCGACGATTCAGACCTGCCTCGGCGGCAAAATCTTCGGACTGAAGAACCTCCGCCGCGCCGCCTCTAACCGCACCGATGCTTATGTTTCGGTTGACGTCACCATTGGCAATTATCCCGGCGCCGCTAACATGCTCAGCCCCAACACCATCTTCGAGTTCCAGCCTATTGACGGTGGCGGTTACCACATGTATAACAAGGCCACCTCAACCTATCTCAGCACTGCGCTCAAGCCCGTCGCTGACGTATCCGAGGCTCAGGCTATCTATCCCGTAATCAACACTTTCGGCGATTACACCGGCTTCTCCATCGTCTACTCCGCCAACCCCGCCACGAATGCCTTCGGCTTCAACTTTGACTTGAACGGCAATGCCCTCGTGTCATGGTACTATGACTGGGATGCCGCCGGCTCCATCTGGTCATTCGTGGAATATGACGAACAGACCATCAAGGACGAAGCTACCGCCACCTATGTAAGCCACCTCGAAGCCTACGCAGCCAACGTTGAACCCGCTGCCGACGTCTTCACCGCCGCCATTGCCTCTATCAAGGCTCTCGAACTCTCTGAAAATATCGCCACTGAAGCTGCCGCCCTTGAAACCAAGGCCATTGCCGACGCTAACGAATATCTCGCTACTGCCCTTAATGAAAAGAGCGTTGAGCTCCGCAACCTTCGCAATGGTTACATCATTCCTAATGCCGAGGCTACTGCCTTTAGCCAGGGTGAAGACGTAGATCCCATCCAGGCTTATGGTTACTCAGTTTCCGCCACTGCCTCTGACGCTGCTGACTTCAACTTCATGTCTGCTGCCGATGGCGGTTACACTGTTTACTCTCCCGTTACCGAGCGCTACCTTGGCCCCGGCCTCAAAAATGGCGGTAACACTTCTATGACTCAGGTGGAAGAAGAATCCGAAGCCCTCGTTGTTACTCCTCAGGTTGCCTCTGCCTATAATCAGGCCGGCGCAGTGACTTATTATGGCGTTGGATTCACTTTCGTTGCCGGAACTGAAACTCGCGCCCTCAACACCAACGGCGCCGGTATGCATAGCTGGTATATCGATGACGCCGGCTCCATCTTCGCCATCAAGGTCGTAGGCGACGCCACTCAGATCTCTGAAATCACTGCCGCTCCCGCAGCCCAGGGCATCTACGACCTCAGCGGTCGCCGCCTCGCAGCCCCCGTGCGCGGCATCAACATCATCAACGGCCGCAAAGTCCTGGTGAAGTAACCCCTCCCCACCCACGAACCCTCCAAAAGAAGGCATGGCCCACCGCGGCTCATGCCTTCTTTTTGCTTTCACGCCCCCCTAACTCTTATAAGACATATAAATCCCCGCGCGAAATAACTGGGGCGGCCACCCGCGCGACAAATAATAACCCTTATAAGACTTATAAGAGTTATAAGAATTATAAAACCAGCGCGACAATCCCAAAAGGCGTCCTTTTACCCGAAAAATTTTTTCATTTTTTTATTTTTTTTGCGGTCTACCCCTCATCCCCGTTCGTAAATTTGCACCCACAAATCTATCCGCAGACCATGAACCCCCAGCAAAAACCACCCCCATCACATGTAGGGCTGCACCCCGGTGCAGCCGAGGCCCTCACTTAGCCGCAAAATCCTGT
>CAZLMV010000100.1:0-7848 GCA_964560625.1 uncultured Bacteroides sp.
AATCGCCCGGGCGAATCCGAGCAGACTTTCCGCATGCTCGCCGACGCCATAAAGTCGGTCTATGCCTCCGTCTTCTTCGCTGATTCAAAGGCATATATGACCGCCACCTCTAACGTCATCGACCAGGAAAAAATGGCAGTCATAATCCAGGAAGTGGTCGGAGTAATGCACGCCGACCTCTATTATCCGTCATTCTCCGGAGTGGGCCGCTCGCTGAATTATTACCCCTTAGGTCAGGAAAAGGCCGAAGATGGAGTCGTGCAAGTGGCTGTCGGACTGGGCAAAACCATCGTCGAAGGGGGCACCGCCCTGCGCTTCTCGCCCCGCCATCCCTCCAAGGTACTCCAGACCTCAACTCTCGACCTTGCCCTGCGCGACACCCAAACCCGCATGATGGCCCTGGACATGACCCCCTCCGCGCCCACTGACTTCACCGCCGACGACGGCTTCAACCTCCGCTCCCTCCGCGTGCAGCAAGCCGCTCAGTCCGGCTCCCTCAAATACATGGTCAGCACCTTCGACGTCAACGACCAAATCATCCGCGACACCGACGCCGGACCCGGTCGCAAAGTCGTCACCTTCGCCAACATGCTCAACCACGGCTCCTTCCCCCTGGCCCAAGCCGTCGACTTCATGCTCGTCACCGGCCAAAAAGCCATGGCCCGACCCGTGGAAATTGAATTTGCCGGAGTCGTCAACGGCCAAAACAAAGGCACAATCTACTGGCTCCAAATTCGCCCCATTGTCGACAAAAAAGAAGTCGGCGACGAAACCGTCCTTGCCCTCCCGGACTCCGAACTCATCCTCCGCTCCCAAACCGCCTTAGGCAACGGCGACATCGACAATGTCAGCACCATAATCTACGTCAAACCGGAGACCTTCAATTCTGCCAACACCCCCCTGATTGCACGCGAAATTGAAAAACTCAACCGCCAACTCGTGGCCGACGAAGAACCATACATGCTCATCGGCCCCGGCCGCTGGGGCTCATCCGACCCCGCCCTCGGTATCCCCGTCAAATGGCCCCACATCAGCGGCGCTCGACTCATTGCCGAATGTTCCCTCCCCGGCTACCGCATCGAACCAAGCCAAGGCACCCACTTCTTCCAAAACCTCACCAGCCTCGGCGTCGGCTACCTCACCATCGACGGCTCCTCCGGCCACTACGACGTCGACTACCTAAACTCCCTCCCCGCCACCTACGAATCCGCCAATCTCCGCCTCATCCACCTTCCCACCCCCCTCCGCATCGCCCTAAACGGCCGCAAATCCCTCGCCGTCGTCGCCAAACCCCATCCAAGTGCCGGAGATTAGCGGAGGAGGGGGAGGGTTAGGGGGGTGGTGAGGAGCCAGGAGGGTTCGGGGATGCGGAAGGTGCCGGCGGGGGTTTGTTGGAGGTGGGTTTGGCAGTAGGCTTTTTCTTTGGCGGTTAGGATTGCGGGGTCGAGGCCGCGGGCGGTGCGCAGGGCGGTCATGACGGTGTCGTTGTGGCGGTCGGTGTCGGTTTCGGGGTCTTCTTGGTGGGCCTCGGCGGGGTTTTGCATGTATTTTTGCAGGTTGGGGGGATTGAAGGTGCGGACCGAGCCGGAAAAGGAGTGCGCGCCGGGTCCGAGGCCGAGGTAGGGGGTGTCATCCCAGTATGCGGAATTATGGCGCGAGTGGCGCCCGGGGAGGGCAAAGTTGGCAATTTCGTAGTGTTGGAATCCGGCTTCTCGGGCCATGCGGCAGAGATCGTCATACATTTGGACTATGTCGTCTTCCGGGGTCTCTTGGATTTTGCCGGCGGTGAGTCGGGTGTGGAGCAGGGTGCCTGGTTCGTAGCTGAGACAGTAGGCCGAGAGGTGTTCGGGCTCTAAATTGAGCAGACCTTCAAGCGATTGGCGCCATGATTGCGTGGTTTGGCCGGGGAGGCCATAGATGAGGTCGAGGGAGATGTTGGCGAATCCGGCGTCGCGGAGGGCGCGGAAGGCGCGGAAGGCTTGGTCGGCAGAGTGGCGGCGGCCCACAGCGGCGAGCTCGGAGTCGATGAGGGATTGGACGCCCATGCTGACGCGGTTGGCGCCGGCGCAGAGCCATGCTTCGGCGGCTTGGGGGGTGACGTCTTCGGGATTCACCTCGATGGTCTTTTCGCCGTCAGAGAGGGCAAAGAAGGGGGCGAGGAGCTCCGGGGGCATGGTCGAGGGGGTGCCTCCGCCGATGTAGACGGTGTCATATCGGGGCGCGATGGAGCGGGCCCGGAGTTCGTGGGTCAGGGCGTCGGCATAAGCCTCGGGCGAGAATCCGCGCAGGGGGCCGGAGTAGAAGTCGCAGTAGGCGCATTTGCTTCGGCAAAAGGGAATGTGGACGTAGAGGCCGGCCATGGTGATAATCAGCTGATTAGGGGCGACAGGTTGGTTTGAAGGGGCAGTAGGTGCAGGGGGAGGCATTGCCCGAGTCGATGTCCGTTTTGCGGAAGGGGGTCTGCGGGTCAAAGATCTCAGAAATGAGGTCGCAAAACATTGGCTCAAACCATTCGGCCACTTGGGCGTATGATTCCAAGGGGGTTCCGGCCGTTTTTCCCTCCTTGATTTCCAGCGGGGGGAAGGTGGTGCCGTCTACCGGGGTGAGGCGAATTTTGTAGATCAGCGGTTGCATCTCCTCGTCGGTGGCGCCGATGAGGTCTTTGTAGGCGTAGCAGTAGGTCAGCAGCTGGAAAATTCCCTCGCGCCCGGTGTGTTTCTCGCGGGCCATGACGTTAGAGGGGTTGAAATTTGTTTCGTCCTTGCCGGTTTTATAGTCCACGAATCGGAGCTTCCCTTTGCAGCGGTCCAGGCGGTCAATTTTAAGGGTGAAGTTGAGGTTCACGCCATTGGGGAGGGCCCAGTTTTCGGTCTTGGAGAGTTCGGCGTCGATGAATTGGAAGGGCACGGGCTCGGCGCGGAGCATTTCGTGGAGAATCTTCAGATATTCAGGGAAATACATTGCCGCCTCGCCGTGGAGCTCCTGGGTGTAAGCCTCGCGGTCGTCAATCTTCATGCCGACGAAGTTGACGTTAAAGGCGCGTCGCAGCTCGCGGAGCAACATGTTGTCATATCCGCCCTCAATCAGGTCCTCCACGACTGAGCGGGTGATGTTTGTGGTCCGATACTCGTCGCGCAGGCGCTTATAGACCATTTCGGCGGTTTGGTGGATGATGTTGCCATAGGCCAATGCGTCGAGGTTTTCGCGCCGCGGCTCTTCGGGGCGAATGTCTTCCACTCGCTCCATGTAGAAGCGCATGGGGCAGCCGAGGTAAGTCTTCAGGGCCGAGGCCGAGAGTTTGAATTTATGCTTGCCGGCGGGGTCAGTGTAGCGGTTGAGTCGCTCCATGACCTCCGGGGTCTTTTCAATCTCATCAGGCAAGAGCGAGTTCTTCATCGGCGCGGCAAGATTTGAGGCGATAACTGAGTCAGTCACAGTGACTTCCACCCCCGGGAAGCCTACGTTGATCAGCTGCTCGATGAAGCGGCTCCGTTCGCCCGAGCGCAGGCCTCCGGAGCGGGAATCGTAGATGAGGGTGAGGTTTTCGGCATTGGAGAGGATGTGGAAGAAATAATATGCGGCGTCTGACTCGGCATGCTCGGCCGTCGGTAGCCCGTAGGCGCGGCGCAGAGCCTCGGGAATGAACGATTTATTGCTCACACGGCCGGGGAAGACGGAGTCGTTCATCGACAGCATCATGACGTTGCGGAAGCCGAGGGCACGCGTTTCGAGCACACCCATAATTTGGAGCACGTCGAAGGTCAGACCCGAGAGCGCCAAAGAGCTCTGAGTCAGGGTGCGCTCAATCATGTGGAAGAAGGTGTTTTTGACCATCTTGATTCCATACTGGTCGGTAAGATCCTTCAGCTCAGTCACTTGGTCTAAGATCAAGTCTACGGTCTTGGCGTCGAGGCCGGTGAGGATTCCTGACTTGAGGCAGCGGTGGAGAATGAGGTAGGTGTATTCAACCACGCTTTGAATGTCGTTGGGGTCCTTGACCGGCGCCAAGAGGTCGGCCATCACGGGGAAGAGTTTTTTGTCCGTCAGGTCCGTAAAGGCGTTGGCCGGGAGGTTGAAGAGCCGCTTTTCGTCCATGAGGGTGCGCAGGTTAGTCAGCTCCTCGGGGCAGACGGCACGCAGCAGGGGGTGGGCCAACAAGCGCATGATGTCGCTGCGGAAATATTCAATGTATTCTTCCTTGGAATGGCGCGCGGAGACGTTCTTGCCGTCCACCTTCACGTCCACGCTCTCGCCGGCCTTGCGCTTGGCGCGGATTTGCAGCCCCGCAAGCGAGCTATATAGCTGAGCCACTTGCGAATAGCGTAGCGGGTAACCCATGGTGACGTTGATCTGCTCAAACTCCTCGGGGATGGAGGCCACCAAGGGGAGCAGGGCGTCCGGCGCGGGAAGAACTATGGCCGTGTCTGACCCGTGGAGCAGCTGAGCGGCGAGCTTGGCCTGGCCCACGTTGGAGGCGATGCCGATGACCTGCACATGGTGGGTCCCGCCGCCCGGGGGGAGGGTCACGGCCTCTAATGAGTCGGTGAAATGCTCCACATAGCGCGCAATGAATCGCCCGGCCTTATTGCCCGTGGCGGGGTTCATCAGCGCCGGGTCATAGTCCCAGTAGAAATGGGCCTTTTCGGCGCGTTTGAGGGCTTCAAAGATTACGTGTTCGGCCGTGGAGAGGCGGTGGAAGCCGATAAACACGTATTTTTTCGGGTTGAAGGGGAGCACGCGCGGGCCCTCCTTTTTGACCATTTCGGCCACTCGGCGCTCGGCCATGCCCGGATAACAGAGTTTTTCGGCCAAGAGCATGCGCTTCACTTCGGCATAAATTTCCCCCATCATCTCCCAGATTTGCTTGAACTTACGCACCGGGGCATGCTCGTCGCCCCCCACGTGGGCCCAAAACGGCAGCTCCTGTGCCGGCTCCTTAGCCGTCGGCGCGGCAAGGCGGCCCCAATAGGGGTCGTCGCCCCAAAATTCGCGGATAATTTTGGCCTGCTCGTCGCTCAGGTAAAACGACTGAATCTCCTTATAATCAGCCACGTTGCGAAACAGCTCCTCGGCGTTGACCATATAGCGGTCAATCTCGTCAAAATCCTTGATGAGCATTTCGGCCCAGAAGCGGAAGCGGTCAAATTCCTCGGGCGTAAACTCCGGGTTAATCTCGCGCGAAACCTTGCAATAAGCCGCATAGACCACCATCAGCAGCTTGTTGTGTGACGCCCGGCGCAGGCGCGCTCCCTTCTCGCAAAACTCCGCCATGGTCAGCGTGATGGTCTTGAGGTCATAGCCGTCAAACGATTGGTTTTGCGATAGATAGTGGATAAAATATTTCGCCGACCTCGGGTTGGGGAAGACGAAAGTGTAGCTGTTCAGGTCGAGGCCCTCGGCGCGGAAATAGCCGTCGGCAATGGAGCGGAGAAATGCGTGCATGTGTGGTAATTAGGGGGTAGGGTGGGTTATTTTTTAAGGAGCATGATCATCTTGATGGCAAGGTCAAAGAAGATGATTTTGGCGTTGCCGTTGCCTTGGATGTCGATTTTGGCTTCGTTGAGCTCGGCGATTATTTGCTCTACGTTGCGCTCGTTGATAAAGGGGCAGAAGCGCTCGCTGAACTGCTGCTCAGCCGTGGTCATATAGTTTAAGGCGCTGATTTTCAGGTTGTAGATGAAGTTTTCGCGCACCATTCGCTGGCAATAGTCCAAGAATCGGGCCTCCGATTCGCGCCCCAATTCGGCCACCTGCTCGCTCCATTTCTTCAACTCGCCGATTTTGCGCGAGTAAGCCTGGCGCATCAGCGTCATGAACAGGTCAAGAAACAGCGCCGAGTCCTTGGCGTTGCTGTTCTCGTCCATGGCGGCAATGACGTTGCCCTCGGCCAAGTGGGCCGCGGCAAGCTGATTGGCGTCGGGGGTGAATCCGCCGCTCAGGGCCATGGCCGTCTCCCGGTCAGAGAGGCGCCGCAGCTCAATGCGCTGGCAGCGGGAATAAATCGTCGGGAGTACCTCCGCCGGGGCATTGCTCACCAAGATAAACATTGACCCCTCCTCCGGCTCCTCAATGAGTTTGAGCAGCTTATTGGCCGTTTCGGGCTGCATCTTTTCGGGGAGCCAGATCAGGGCGATGTTGACGTCGGAATTGCGGGCACTGAGATTCATTTTGCGGCGCAGGGCCTCGGCATCGTGCACGTAGATTTTCGGCTGTCCGTTGGGGTTTCCAAGTAGCGATTGCCACTGGCGGAAGTCCATCCAGGGGTCTTCACGGATAAAGTCGCGAAACTCCGGAAGCCAGTCGTCGCTGAGCGTTTCGGTCTGATTCTTCCGCTTGAGCACCGGAAAAACGAAGTGCAAATCCGAATGATTCAGGCTCTGATGAAGCAGGCACGACGGGCAGCGGCCACAGCTGTCCGTGTCCTCCGGGCCGCGACCCGTGCAGTGGATAAACTGCGCCAAGGCGCGCGCCAACATCATCTCTCCGCTCCCAATGGGGGCGGAAATCAGCAACGAATGGGGCAGGCGATTCTCCTGAATCATCCTGACAAGGCGCTCCTTAGCGCCCCGATGCCCGATAACATCATCAAATCTCATACCTGCAAATTTAGTAAAAAAATAGCAAACCACAAAATTGCCCGGCCACTGCGCGAAAAGCAGCCGGCCGGGCCTTATTAAATCACTCTAAATTGGAGTATGTATCAGGATTACTCTTCCACCTTTTTGATTTCTACGCAGTTTGTGTCTGCTTCGAAGGAATCGTGATCAAGATATATATAATTGGGCGTCAAAGTGGCCTGCGTTACAAAATCCGTGGTGCCCGAAAGATTGATAAAAGGACCTGAAGGGAATTCAACTTTATAGGTACCGTCGCCAACGAATAGAGTTTCTGACCAGCTGCCATTTTCTGTATAATCCGTTGAGGGTTTATACAGAATTGCTGTTCCTCCATGCTTTAACGTCAGCGTGAACTTTTCGCCGTCTTTGTCTTCAAATTCGTATTTTCCTTCGGGATTCCAGTCGCCAAACTTATTTACAACCGGTTCCTTGGTGGTAAATGTAACCTTATAGGATTTAGCTTTAGCAACCATTTCCTTAGCTTTGTCTTTGGAATCAGCTATGTAGCTGAACGAAACTTCTTGGGAGTAGGAGGTGTCACCGTCGCAGAAAGCGTTATTAAAATTCTGATCGAAACCACCGTTCATCTCAACTACTTCCTGACCATTTTCGTCAAGTAAGACGAGAGTTGATTCATTCGTCATGAGATTTGATGCAGCCTTGATTGTGGGAGTGAGAGTCACTATCACCCAGTCATCGTCGGCCTTGATGGATGCATCTCCGGTGAGATCTACATATTGGGCATAATCTTGTGATGCGTTAGAAGCATCGGCAACGACCTTGTTTGAGCCCTCGCCTTCGCCGGCTTTTTTGTCGCCGCCGCAGGAGGTCATGGCCATCATGCAGCCGAGGGCGAGAATGAATGAGATTTTTTTCATTTTTTGATATGTTTTTTTGGTTAATATTTATTCGTCGGAGCCGCCGAAGATGTCTTCCATGGTGTCAGAGAATTCTTTGGCAGTGTCCATGATGCCGGTTATGGCTTCTTGGCCACATTCAGCGGTGATTTTGCCTATTTCGGTCTTTTGTTCCACGGTGAGTTCGCGCTGGTCCAATTCATTGGCAATCTTTTGGAGCTTCTCGGAAGCAGCGGGAACTTTGGTCAGGTCGCCGTTGGCCACGGCCGTCTGCCATTCCTGAGCGGCTTCGCGATACTCGTTGATCAAGTCCTCGTTTGACTTGGTGCAGGCGGAGAACATCAACATTGTTCCCGTCAGAGCTGCTGCGAAGA
>CAZLMV010000101.1:0-7762 GCA_964560625.1 uncultured Bacteroides sp.
GAGGTTGGCGGCGGCGAGGGTTGCGGTGGCGGTGCGCCAGGCTGGGGCGGGGATGCCGAAGATGGTGTGGAGGTCGGCTTTGGAGGAGGTGATTTGGATGTCGGTGCTTCCTTGTTGGGTTAGGGAGCTGATCCAGTAGGCGATGCGTTGGGTTGCGTTGCCGGCGGTTAGTGCGGCGAGCCATCGGGGGCCGCGTTGGGAGGTTGTGCAGATGGAGTTGAGGTAGTTGAAGAGGAACACGGTGTCGGCGGCGAGCATCCGGCGGTATTCTTCTTTGGAGATTTCCATGATTCCGGTTGTTTGGACGGCTTGGACCGTGGCGGGGTATTGGGTGAGTCGGCCGAAGAGGTGGTCTGGGGCGATGACTTGGGGAGCGGTGAGGGTTTGGCTGACGGTGAGGAGTCCGTCGGGGTCGGAGTTTGTCAGTCGGACGGCACCGGAGAGGACGAATTTGAGTTCTTCGCAGGGGGTTCCGGCGGTGACGATGGTTTGTCCGGGTTGGAATTTGAGGAAGTTGAGTTTGTATTTGCCGGCTATTTCGGTTAGTCGTGTGGTGCTTGCACCCTTGATGAGCGGGAGGTCAAGGATGGTGCGATATATGGGCGAGTCATGTTTTTTCATGGTGCAATATATTATAATATGTGCAATATGCTCTAATGCTAATAGATTAACGCGGCAGGGGGGCGGAAAGTTCGCGAATGAGTGCGAGGATTGCGTTTGTGGCGGTTCGGTCGATGACTCTGTCGCGAGAGCCGGGGAGGTGGAAGCAGTGGGCGTGGGTGCCGCGGGGTGAGTCGACGGCCATCCAGACGGTTCCGACGGGTTTTTCGGGTGATCCTCCGCCGGGGCCGGCGATTCCGGAGGTTGCTACGGCGAGGTGGCTGCGGGTGAGGCGGCGGATGCCTTGGGCCATTTGGATGACGACGGGTTCGGAGACGGCGCCGTGGGCTTGAATGTCGGCAGCGTTGACGCCTAAGACGTTGGTTTTGACTTCGTTGCTGTAAGCCACGACTGAGCCTTTCATGGCGGCGCTGGCTCCGGGGATGGCGCAGATGCGGGCGGCGATGGTGCCTCCGGTGCAGCTTTCAGCGGTGGCCATGGTGAGGTGTTTGTCGGTAAGGAGTTGAAGTAGTCGTTGCTCGGGGGTAAGGTCGCCATCGGCAAGGAAATTTTCCGGGGGAATGAGGTCGATGAGTTCGCGGCGGAGGCGGTCCATCTCGGGGATGATAGATTTGGGTCCGTGGCCGTCGAGGCGGAGGCGGATTATGCCGGGCTTGGGGAGGTAGGCAAGGTGGGCAAAGGAGGGTAGGGCGTCTTCCCAGGGGGCGAGCATTTGTGCGAGGGCGCTTTCGGTGGTGTCGAAGGCCACGACGGTGTGGCGCACCAGGGTGTCTTCTTTGGGGAATCGCTCGAAGAGGGCAGGGGCGACTTTTTGCTGCATCATCCGGACGGTTTCGAAGGGTACTCCGGGCATGCAGACGACTACGCGGTCGTCGGGCCGCTCAAACCAGAGGATGGGTGCGGTTCCGACTTCGTTTTGGATAATTCGCGCATTGTCAGGGACTAAGGCCTGGCGGGCGGTAAGGTCGTTGATTTGGAGATTGCGTCGGCTGAGGACTTCTTCGACGTTGCGGAGCACTTCGGGGTCGTGGCGCAGGCGGGCGCTGAAGAGTCGGCAGAGGGTTTGCTTGGTTTGGTCGTCTTTGGTTGGGCCGAGGCCGCCTGTGGTGAGGACGACGTTGACTTCGCTGAGGGCGCGGTGGAGTGTTTGCTCGAGCGCTTGGGCGGTGTCGGCAATGACTTCGACGCGTTTGAGTTCCCAGCCGTGGGGCTCGAGGATTCGGGCTATGGAGCCGGAGTTTGTGTCGGTGACTTGTCCGGCGAGCAGTTCGTCACCTATGGCTATAATAATATATTGCATGGCAGAGTGAATGTCGGTTAATGAGGGTTATGGTATAAAAAAATCGAAATCCGTCGCAGCATCACGCCGGTAACGGATTTCTTATAAGTGTCAAACATCATGAAGTAGTAGCGGGACCGAGAATTGAACTCGGGACCTCCGGGTTATGAATCCGACGCTCTAACCAACTGAGCTATCCCGCCAATAGAGTTTCAATGTCCTTTTGACGGGTGCAAAGTTACGTAGAATTTTTTAAACCACCAAATTTTCGGCAAAAAAAATAGTGAAAAGGGGCGAAAAGGGGATAAAAATCAAAAAAAGGAGGGTTTTATTTGGTGGGTATGCGGAAAAATTGTTAACTTTGTAGGTTGATTTACGGGTGCTACCGCCGTGGCCCCTTATAATTAATGCGTAAATAATAGACTAATCTTACTATATGCAAGAAGACAGGATTCAGCGAATAAACATTGAGAGCGAGATGAAGTCCGCTTACATCGACTACTCAATGTCGGTAATTGTTTCGCGCGCGTTGCCTGACGTGCGTGACGGCCTCAAACCCGTGCAGCGCCGCGTGCTTTACGGCATGCATGAGATGGGTAACACGTCAGACAGGCCGCCAATGAAGTCGGCCAACTGTGTCGGCGAAGTGATGGGTAAATATCACCCCCATGGTGACTCGTCAATCTACGGGACGGTGGTACGCATGGCTCAAGACTGGGCAATGCGTAACATCCTGATTAACGGTAAGGGTAACTTCGGCTCCATCGACGGCGACTCTGCCGCCGCCATGCGTTACACTGAGGTGCGCCTGGCCAAGATGGGCGAGGAGATGCTTGCCGACATCGACTCAGACACCGTCGAGATGCAGCGCAACTATGACGACAAGCGCGACGAGCCCACGGTGCTCCCCACGCGCTTCCCCAACCTGCTGGTCAACGGCGGCACGGGTATTGCCGTCGGCATGGCCACGAACATGCCCACTCACAACCTGCGCGAGTCAATCGACGCCTCCATTGCCCTGTTAGAGAATCCGGAAATCACCATTGACGAACTCATGGAGTATATTCCCGCGCCGGACTTCCCCACGGGCGGCATTATCTATGGCATCCAGGGCGTCAAGGAAGCATATGAAACCGGACGTGGCCGCGTCATTATCCGCTCAAAATATGAGATGGAAAATGAGGGCAACCACACCAATATTATTATAACCGAGATTCCTTACGGAGTGAATCGCTCCGACTTGGTCAAGCAGATTGCCGCCCTGGTTTCTGAAAAGAAGATTGACGGCATCTCCGACATTAACGACGAGAGCGACTCCAACACCGTGCAGCGCATCGTCATCTCCCTGAAGGTTGACGCCAACCCGATGGTGGTGCTCAACAAGCTCTTTAAGATGTCGGCCCTGCAATCGAGCTTCGCCGTCAATAACGTGGCCCTGGTCAATGGCCGCCCCAAGACGCTCAACCTTAAGGAACTCCTGCAGGCATTCATTGCCCACAGATATGACGTGGTGACCCGCCGCACTCAGTATGAACTGCGCAAGGCCGAAGAACGCGCCCATATCCTTGAAGGACTGATTATTGCCTCGCAAAACATTGACGAGGTCATTAAGATTATTAAGGAGAGTGAAAGCCCCGAGGCTGCCCGTGCTGCTCTTGCCGAACGCTTCGGCCTGACCGACGTTCAGACTCAGGCTATCGTCGAAATGCGTCTGCGCCAGCTCACCGGCCTGGAACAAGACAAGCTCCACAAAAACTACGAAGAGATTCAGGCCGAGATTCGCCGCCTGCGCGAAATCTTGGAGAACCCCGAGGTTTGTCGCGCCGTGATTCGTGGCGAACTCGAGGAAGTGCGCGAAAAATATGGCGACGACCGCCGCTCGGAAATCAATCAGGCCGGTGGCCAGTTTGACGACGATTCGTTCTATGACGACGACGAAATGGTCATCACCATCAGCCACTTAGGCTACATCAAGCGCACCAAGCTGACCGAATTCCGCGCCCAAAACCGCGGCGGCGTAGGCATCAAGGGCTCCTCAACCCGCTCCGAAGACTTCATTGAACATATCTACACGGCCAACAACCGCTCCTACATGCTCTTCTTCACCGAGCGCGGCCGCTGCTACTGGCTTAAAGTCTACAACATTCCCGAAGCTGCCCGCAATCAGAAGGGTCGCGCCATTCAGAACCTCCTGAGCATTGAAAGCAATGACTCTGTGAAGGCCTACATTGCCGTGCGCTCGCTCTCTGACTCGGAGTTTGTCAACGGTCATAACCTCGTGTTCTGCACCAAGAAGGGCGTAATCAAGAAGACCCCGTTGGAGGCTTACTCTCGCCCCCGTTCGCTTGGCGTCAACGCCATTATTATCCGCGAAGACGACGAGCTGCTGCAAGTGGAACTCACCAGCGGCAACAGCGAAATCATCATGGCTAACCGCAATGGCCGCGCCATTCGCTTCGACGAAAAGCGCGTGCGCGAAATGGGCCGCATGTCGACCGGCGTGCGCGGCATGACCCTCGACGACGAAAACGACGAAATCGTAGGCATGATCTGCATGGAGCCGGAAACCACGAAGTCAGTCCTCGTGCTCTCTGAAAACGGCTACGGCAAGCGCACCGACTTGGATGACTACCGCATCACCAACCGCGGCGGCAAGGGCGTCAAGACCCTCAATATCACCGACAAGACCGGCAAACTCGTGGCTATCAAGAGCGTGGACGACGAAAATGACCTCGTAATCATCAATCGCTCAGGCATTACCATTCGCCTCCACATGGCCGACATCCGCATCATGGGTCGCGCCACTCAGGGCGTGCGCATGATCAACCTCGAAAAGCGCGGCGACACCATTGCCAGCGTCTGCGTTGTCGACACTGACCCCGACGAAGCCGTTGACGAACAAGAGGAAGCCACCTCAGAAGACACTCCCTCAACTGAAGAATAAAAAATCAAACTAACCCTCAATTAAACCAAAGAAAACATGAAAAAATTACTTCTGCTCGCTTGCGGCCTGGTAATTTCAGGCGCTGCTTTCGCTCAGGAACAGGTCCTCAAAGAGGCTGAGCGCATGCTGAAAGTTGAAGTTCCTGACCACGACAAAGTGGCCTCCATGCTCCAGGGCGCCATGTCGGACCCCGCGACTGCCTCTAACGTCAAGACCTGGTACTTGGCCGGCAAAAACGGCTTCCAGACTTGGCAGACCGGCTATGAACAGTACATGCAGGGCAATCAGCCCGACAAGCAGAAAATGAGTAAGGCCCTCGTCGACGGCTACTCCTACCTGCTCAAGGCTCTCCCCATGGACACCATCGTTGACCCCAAAGGCAAGGTTAAGACCAAATATTCCAAGGATATCGTCAAGATGATTGCCGGCAATGCCAGCGCCTTCCACGACGCCGGTGTGTTCCTCTATGAAAGCAACGACATGGGCGGCGCCTACCGCGCATGGGAAATCTATCAGGGTCTGCCCACTTTGGCAGTGCTCGGCAAGTCTGCTCCCATGTTTGACCCCGACACCGTTCGCGCTCAGGATTATTACAACATGGGCATCTTCGCCCTCCAGGCCGGCATGAAGCCCGAGTCAATGAAGTCCTTCCTCCAGTCGGCCCGCCTTGGCTATGGCGACGTGGCCTACGACAATGCCCTTGCCCTGGCCAGCGAGCTCAACGACGCTCCCATGGTCGTTGAAATCTCCAACGAGGCCTTTAATAAATATGGCAAGCAGAACTACATTGCCGCCCTCATCAACCTTTACATCCAAAACAAGGAATACGACAAGGCTCTGGAGCAGATCAACACTGCCATTGCCGCTAACCCCAACAGCGCCGTGCTTTACAACGCCAAGGGTATCCTCGTTGAAAACCAGGTGAATGAAGAAGGCGTAACCCCCGAAAAGGTTAAGGAAGCTAACGCCGAAGCCCTCGAACTTTACAAAAAAGGCACCGAAGTTGACCCCAACAATGCCGAAGGTCACTTCCACTACGGCCGTATGCTCGCCAACAAGGCTTACACCATGAGCGACGAAGCCACGGACCTCTCCGTGTCTGAATATAACCAGCTCAAGAAGGAAACCCTTGACCCGCTGTTCCGTCAGGCTGCCGGTGAACTCGAAAAGTGCATCGCCATCGACAAGGAAGCTAACCGTCAGGCTTACAGCATCCTGAAGAACATTTACTATAACCTCAACGACGAAGCAAACATGAAGCGCATCGAAGCCCTCGAGCTCGATTAATTGCGATTCATTTTCAGGACAATTCCCCCGCGGGTAGGGCCTCGGCCCCGCCCGCGGTTTGTGTTTATGGGCGCGCTCGGAGGCGATTTTTTAATAATTTTCAAAATTTCTTGCGTGATTCAAAAATTTTTCGTAACTTTGATAAGAAATTTGATAATAAAAAGAAAAAGATAATAAGAAATGAACAACTTTATGCAGAACGATTTTCGCAAGTTTGCCACCAAGCATTGCGGAATCAACCCGCTGGTTTTTGACCAGTATACGGCTCAGGCCAACTCCAATATCACCTCAAGCTACATCAGCCCGACCATCATGGAAGAGCGCTCGCTCAACGTCACCCAGATGGACGTGTTCTCCCGCTTGATGATGGACCGCATCATCTTCCTCGGCACTCAGGTGGATGATTACAGCGCCAACGTGATCCAGGCCCAGCTGCTCTATCTTGACAATAACGACCCCGGTAAGGACGTGAACCTCTACATCAACTCCCCCGGCGGCTCCGTTTATGCCGGCCTTGGAATCTATGACACCATGCAGTACATCAACAGCGACGTGGCCACTATCTGCACCGGCATGGCCGCTTCGATGGCTGCCGTGCTCCTCGTGGCCGGCGAAAAGGGCAAGCGCTTTGCTCTGAAGCACTCGCGAGTGATGATTCACCAGCCCATGGGCGGCGCTCAGGGCCAGGCCAGCGACATCGAAATCACCGCGCGCGAAATCCTCAAGCTCAAACATGAACTCTACTCAATCATTGCCGACCATTCCGGACAACCCATCGAAAAGGTGGAGCAGGACAGCGACCGCGACTACTGGATGATTGCTGAAGAGGCCAAGAAATATGGCATGATTGACGAAGTTCTTATTCGTAGCAAAAAGTAATGGCTAAAAAATCTTCCGGACATACTTGCAGCTTTTGCGGGGGCCCGATGTCGGCTGATGCCGTCGTCGTGCCTTCCCCGCTCGAGCCGGGAGTAGTGATCTGTTCTGACTGCGTTGCCGGCATCAGCGAGTTGCTCAAAGAAGTACAGCACGACAAGCGCCAGCGCTCTGCCACCGAAGGCGTTAAGTCAATGGATCAGGTTCCCACTCCCCGCGAAATCAATGACTATCTGAATCAATACGTAATCGGCCAGGACAGCGCCAAACGCTATCTCTCGGTGGCCGTTTATAATCATTACAAGCGTCTTGCCCAGAAGCAACACGACGATGACGTTGACATCGAAAAGAGCAACATCATCATCGTCGGCCCCACGGGCACGGGTAAAACCCTCTTGGCCAAGACCATAGCTCGCCTCCTTGACGTGCCTTTCACCATCGTAGACGCCACGGTGCTTACCGAGGCCGGCTATGTGGGCGAAGACATTGAAAGCCTCTTGACGCGCCTGCTGCAAGTGGCTGACTATGACGTGGCTAAGGCCGAGCGCGGCATCGTGTTCATCGACGAGATCGATAAGATTGCCCGCAAGAGCGACAACCCCTCCATCACCCGCGACGTCTCGGGCGAGGGCGTGCAGCAAGGCTTGCTCAAACTCCTGGAGGGCTCCATTGTCAACGTGCCCCCGCAGGGCGGACGCAAGCACCCCGAGCAGAAGATGATTCAGGTTGACACGAAGAACATCCTCTTCATCTGC
>CAZLMV010000102.1:0-2363 GCA_964560625.1 uncultured Bacteroides sp.
AGACCGCCTGAAACTTTATAGGAGCCTTTGTCGAACTTACCGCCGGCGTGGAGCACGGTGAGCACCACCTCGAGGGCGCTCTTGTGTTCCTTCTCGTGCATGTCCACGGGGATGCCGCGGCCATTGTCAATGACGGTTATCGAGTTGTCTTCATTAATTATTACGTCAATATGGTTGGCATAGCCGGCCAAGGCTTCGTCAATGGAGTTATCCACCACCTCATAGACGAGATGGTGAAGACCTTTGGTCGAAATATCGCCGATATACATTGCCGGGCGTTTACGGACGGCCTCCAGGCCTTCGAGGACCTGAATGGAACTTGCGCCATAGTCAGCGCCTGACTTTTCTTCTAATTCTTCTGACATAGAGATTGGTTTATTTCACTTTTTCGATGCAAAGTTACGAAATTTTTCAGTTTTTTCCAAAAAAATTTGGTGGTTAAAAAATGTTGTCGTACCTTTGCGCTGTAGTTATGTACATCACCACAACAGTAAAACCTCTTTTTTAAACCCTTACTACGATGAAAAAATTACTCATTCTCGCCGCCGTAGTGCTCGGCTCACTGACGGCAAACGCTCAACTCCTCTGGAAGGTGTCCGGCAACGGCGCCAAAGGCGATTCTTACCTTTTCGGAACTCACCACGTAGCGCCCCTGTCGCTCTTAGACAGCATCAAAGGCGTGATGCCCGCGCTCGAGGGCGCGGAAGTGATGATGGGCGAAGTCGACATGATTTCCGACCCCGCGCAGATGCAGCAAATCAGCATGCAGTATGCCATGGCGCCGGCCGACTCCACTCTCAGCAAGGTCTTTACCCCCGAGCAAATCGCGCAGATTGACGCCGTGCTCGGCAAATACACCGGCGGCCAGCTCTCATGCGCCATGCTTGATGCCGTCAAGCCCGCGTTGGTTTCCACCCAGTTGGCCATGCTTCAAACCATGGTGGCCTTCCCCGGATTCAACCCCGCCGAGCAGCTCGACCAGACGCTCCAAAACGTGGCCACAGCCAACGGCAAGAAAATAGAAGGCTTGGAGTCCATTGAATCGCAATTCCAGCTCCTGTTAGGCAACGCCATCAGCGAGCAGGCCAAGGACCTCTTGGAGGCCGTGGGCAAGGATGGCGAGTCAATCGAAAAGGCTCAGCAGTTGGCCGACGCTTACATGACTCAAAACCTCAAAAAGATTGAGGACCTGATGTTTAACGATCCAGACACCGACCCCGAAACCATGGAGCGACTCATCACCAACCGCAACAATGCCTGGGTTGAAATCCTCAAAGGCAAAGTCACGGAGCAGCCGGTGTTTGTGGCCGTCGGCGTGGGTCATTTCGTCGGCGAAAAGGGCCTGATCAACCAGCTCCGCCAAGCCGGCTTCACGGTTGAGCCCGCGGGCAAGTAATTATAAATCTTATAAGTCTTATAAATCTTATAAATTTTATAACGCCCTTAAACTTTAAACCTTAAACTTTAAACACCGAAGGTAATTTTGGATATTTCCCTCAAAAATCTATCGTTCCGCTATTCCTCGAAGGGTCCGTTGGCCCTTCAGGGAATCAGCGCGGACCTCGGCCCGGGCATACACCTGCTCATGGGCGAAAACGGCGCCGGCAAAACCACCCTGCTCCATCTCATCGCCGGGCTGCTCAAACCGACCTCCGGCTCCTGCACCATCGACGGCGCCGAGAGCTCCCTGCTGCTGCCGTCAATCCTCTCCAAGCTCTTCCTTTGCGGGGTCAACGTGGAGTTTCCCATGCGCTCCATTGCCGAGATGGTCAAATATCACGCGCCTTTTTATCCGAACTTCTCGCCGGAGATGCTTGAGCGCAACCTCTCGGCCTTCGGAATCGAGGCCTCTACCCTACTCTCTGACCTCTCCACGGGCAATGCCCAGAAGGCGAAATTGGCCTATGCCCTGTCGCTGCGCACCCCGATTTTGCTCCTTGATGAGCCCACCAACGGGGTGGATATCGACTCCAAGAAGCAGCTCCAGCGCATGATTGCCGAGTCGATCTCCGATACCCAGACCGTCATCATCTCCACCCATTCCGTGGCCGACTTAGAGAACTTCTACGACGGCGTCATTGACCTCCACGGCGGCAAGCTGACCTACGCCCTGAGCGTCGACGAAATCCTTGATCGACTGAGCTTTGGAACGGGGCCGGAGGTGCCCCCGGGAGCCATCTACTCCGAGCCGTGGATTGGGAGCTTTCGCTATGTTTTGGCGAAAGATGACGATAAATTGACCGATATTGACTATGAGCTGCTCTACATGGCCGCCCGCAAAACCAACTTGCCCTTATGAACTCACAAACGCTTTCCAACACTGACCGCACGAGCTGGCAGCGGGTAGCCATGGTCTGGAAATT
>CAZLMV010000102.1:2463-7741 GCA_964560625.1 uncultured Bacteroides sp.
CATAATCAAACATGGAATATAATAACAAGCAAACAATCTATCAGCAGATCACCGACTACTGCCTGCGCCAGATCAGCTCCGGCGCGTGGATTCCCGGCGAGCGAATACCCTCTACGCGCGAGCTCTCGCTGCGCCTCGGGGTCAATTCCCGCACCATTATCCGCGCCTACGAGGAGCTCGAGCAGATGGGCATAATCTACACTCAGCGAGGGTTTGGCAGCTTCACCCACGCCGACGTGCTCTCCCGCCTGGCCGAGATTCGGCGCACGGAGTTTGCCGCCACCGGCCTGCGCGAGTTTATCCGCATGGCCCGCGAGGCCGGACTTTCAATGAAGGAGGTTATTGCTGAGATTGAAAATCAATGGAATAATGGCTCCGACATCGTATCTTCAAATTGACAAACTCACCAAGAGCTACGGCGACCGACTGCTCTTTGGCGACGTGACTTTCGGCATCAACCAGGGCGACAAAATAGGCCTCATAGCCAAAAATGGCACCGGCAAGAGCACCATGCTGCGCATCATTGCGGGCGTGGAGAGCGCCGACAGCGGCAACATCATTGCCCGCAGCGGCCTGAAAATAGCCTTCGTGGAGCAGAAACCCGACCTCGGCGGCGAGGGCGCAACGCCCCTAAGCGCATGCGCTGACTTCGACCCCTCGGCAGCCGAGAGGATGCTCACCCAGCTTGGAATCAAGGATGTCAATCAGCCCGTCGACAAGATGTCCGGAGGCCAGCAGAAGCGCATCGCCATAGCCCGCGCGCTGCTCGCCGAGCCTGATTTGCTGATACTTGACGAGCCGACAAACCATCTCGACATCGCCGCGATTGAATGGCTTGAAAAGCTCCTGAGCCGCTCAACGATGACACTGCTCTTAGTGACCCACGACCGCTATTTCCTTGACCGTATCTGCAACAAAATCATCGAGATAGACCTCGGGCAGATATTCACCTATCAGGGAAATTACAACGAATACCTGCGCCGCCGCCAGGAGCGAATCGACGCGCTCACGGGCGAATTGGCCAAGGTCAAAAACACCCTGCGCCGCGAGCAGGAATGGATGAGTCGCCAGCCCCAGGCGCGCGCCGGCAAAGCCAAATTCCGCATCGACAATTTCTATGAGCTGAAACGCCGCTCGCAGCTTTCGGCCACGGACTCCACGGCCAACGTGCAGCTCGACGTCAAGGCCTCGCGCATCGGCTCGAAAATCTTTGAGGCTGAGGGCGTTAGCAAGCGTTTTGGCGACACCATCATCCTCGATGACTTCACTTACACCTTCGCCCGCATGGACAAGGTGGGCATCGTCGGGCCCAACGGCATCGGCAAATCCACGTTTATCAAGATGCTCCAGGGGCTGATTCAGCCTGATTCGGGGCGGTTTGACGTGGGCGAGACCGTGCGCTTCGGCTATTACAGCCAAGACGGGCTGCATCTGCCGCCGGAAAAGAAGGTGATTGACGCCATCACGGACTTGGCGGAAGAGATTGTCCTGGCGGGCGGCGAGCGCCATTCGCCCATGCAGTTTTTGCAGCGATTTCTCTTTTCGCCCAAGGACCAGCAGAAGTATATCTCCACGCTCAGCGGCGGCGAAAAGGCGCGCCTGCATTTGGCCACGGTGCTGATGCAATCGCCTAACTTCCTGATACTTGACGAGCCGACCAACGACCTTGACATCTTGACGCTTGGCATCCTTGAAGAATATCTTGCGGAGTTCAAGGGGTGTCTTATCGTGGTGAGCCACGACCGCTATTTCCTTGACAACATCGTGGACCATCTGTTTGTGTTCACCGGCAACGGCACCATCAAAGATTTTCCCGGCAACTACACCGACTATCGGCGCTTCCTTGCCGAAACCGCAGCCGCCGCGCCCAAGGAGGAAAAGCCCAAGAAACCGGCTCAGGAACGTGCTCCCAAGCCGCGCAAACTGACCTTCAAGGAGCGCAAACGCATGGAGGAACTCGAGCAGCTGATCGACCAACTGACCGCCGAAAAAGCCACCTTGGAAGCCACCTTCACCTCCGGCACCCCCGAGGAAATCACCGCCGCCTCCCTCCGCTACGAAGCCCTCAAATCCGACCTCGACGCCGCCGAACTCGAATGGCTGGAGATTACGGATATTTAAGCCCTTCCCGGGCTTAAATATCCGTGTTTAAGGTTTAAGGTTTAAAGTTTAAGGCTTTTTTACCTTCGGTGTTTAAGGTTTAAAGTTTAAGGTTTAAGGCTCCGCGCCACTGATTATAATTTTTATAAATCTTATAAATCTTATAAGAATTATATAAGCCGCGGCCCACACCGAGGTTTGAAAAACCGAAGGTAAAAAAACCTTAAACTTTAAACCTTAAACCTTAAACACGAGAACATCCCGCCCCGGCGGGGTGTTCTCGTAATATGAATAGAGCGATAATTACAATATTTTTGGCTGCGGTGGTCATTTTGTTGATATCCAGCCATGAAAGTTTTGCTTCGCGCCAAAAAAACGTCCCGGGGACGCCTCCGCGCGAGATTGAGCACACCGCCGGAACTTTCCGCCCGGCTGACCTCGGCACCAAGCGAGTGAGCCTGACCCTCTGGAGCAGCAACGACGCCGCCAGCCGACTGCAAAACATGCAGAACGCTGCCGCCGCAGCCAAGGATTCAGACCTAACGCATGTGGGCATCAACGTGGACGATAGCCCCGAAATGTTTCGCGACTTCCTTCATCGCGACAACCTCTCGGAGAACCCCACGCAATACCTTGCCACCGACGAAGTGGCCCACGCCCTCGCGTCAACCTACGGCTACGGGACTTGGTATTATTAATTGGGTACTATTAACGCCGAAGCCTGCGCCGCAATGCCCTCGCCGCGCCCGGTGAAACCAAGGCGCTCGGTCGTGGTGGCCTTGACGCTGACAAAGTCGGGGTCAATCCCGAGATCGGCCGCCACCGTCGCGCGCATGCGTTCTATATAAGGAAGCAACTTAGGCGCCTGAGCAATGATCGTCACGTCGACATTGCCCGGGCGATAACCTTTTTCGGCAATCAGCTCGACCACCCGGCGCAGCAGTTTCCGCGAGTCTGCCCCCTTGTAGGCGGGGTCAGTGTCCGGAAAATGAAAGCCTATGTCGCGCAGTGCAGCAGCCCCGAGCAGGGCGTCACACAGAGCATGCAGCGCCACGTCGGCATCGCTATGGCCCAAGAGGCCGAGATGATGGTCAATCTTCACTCCGCAGAGCCAGAGTTCGCGCCCTTCGGCGAAGCGATGTACGTCAAATCCATTTCCTATTCTTATCATAACGGATGCAAAGTTACGCATTTTTTTGCCCCCGAATGCAATAAAAAGGGAAAAATCTGCGTTTTGCCTATGTTATGAAACGGAAAAACCTCATTATCGCAGCAATATTAGGCTTGGGCGCCACGGCGGCTCAGGCCTCGGATTACGAAACCGCCAATCAGTTTAACCCGCTGCAAACGGGCGTCAACTCTCTCGACATCGTGCCCGATGCGCGTGGCGCCTCGATGGGCGACCTCGGCGTGGCCTCTGACCCTGACGTCAATTCGCAGTTCTGGAACTCGTCGAAGTATGCCTTTGCCTATTCCAGCGCGGGCGTCTCGCTGAGCTACACTCCATGGTTGCGCAAACTGGTCAACGACATTGCCCTTCTGAACCTTACGGGCTATTGGAAAATCGGCTCGGGCGATAATCAGGCTCTGTCGGCCTCGCTGCGTTACTTCACCCTTGGCGAAGTGACCTCGGGCATCGACGGCGACGGACTGATGAGCCTCCACCCCTATGAAATGTCGGTAGACTTGGGTTATGCCCGCAAACTCTCGGAGAAATACTCCATGGGCGTCGTGTTCCGTTACATATACTCTGACCTCGGATTCTCCACCTCCGAGAGTGAGACTCAACCCGTTGGCGCCTCCGCTTTTGCCGCCGACATCAACGGCTATTTTACCACCTTTCCCATGGTGGGCCGCTCCGAGTGTCAATGGTCTTTCGGCTGGAACCTGAGCAACGTCGGCTCAAAGGTCAATTATGACCACGGCAACCAGCCGGCCTTCCTCCCGGCGCAGCTCCGTTTGGGCACGTCGTTTACCTTCCCCTTGGCTGATTATCATCTGCTTTCGCTCAACCTTGACGTCAGCAAGATCCTCGTGCCCACCATGCCCAACGAAAGCAATTACAACAACCTGCTGACCCTCGAAGACCAGGAAAGATATGAGGACGCCATGCAGAAATGGCAGTCTATGAGCTCCATCACCGGCATCTTCAAGAGTTTCACCGACGCTCCCCGCGGCTTTAAGGAGGAGTTAGAGGAAATCCGCTTCAGCTTCGGCGGCGAATATTCTTATAATGACCAGTTCTTTTTCCGCGCCGGTTATTTTTATGAGCACCCCAACAAAGGTAATCGCCAATACTTAGGCGTGGGCGCCGGTTTCGCCCTGAAAGTGGTGCGCTTAGACGCTTCTTACATGGTTGCCACGGCGGCTTCGTCGCCCCTGGACCAGACCCTGCGCTTCACTTTGAGCTTCGACATGGACGGCATCAAAGACCTCTTCGGCCGCCGCCGCTAACCGCCCATTCCCCGCACGGATATAGCCGTAAAACAAAATAGCCCGGAGGGCTTACACCGCGGTTAACCCCCGGTTGGCGCCATCGGCGACTACCGGGGGACCGAGAACATCTTATATACAACCCCGGCGGGGTTGCACCTTCTCAGCAGATTGTGCAACCCCGCCGGGGTTGACTCGTAAGTAGTTTTACTGCCCGGGGTAGGGCTGGCGCCCAACCCCGGGTTAACCGCCGTGCAAGCCCTCCGGGCTATAGTGTGCGCGTAAGTAAACAGCACCCTGGTGCATCCCTACATTTTGTTGAAATTCAATCAAATGCACATATTATGAAAAAGGCTCTGAATTTTTCCGGGGAAATTCTTTGTAGTTTCGGGAATTTTTCTTAACTTTGCGTGCAATATAACAACCAAAAACCAACTAAAAGAAACATTTTATGTCGTTTATTGCCGATCGAGTTAAGATGGACGGACTGACCTTCGACGATGTCCTCCTGATTCCCGCTTACTCTGAAGTACTTCCGCGCGACGTGGAACTCTCAACCAAGTTTTCTCGTAACATTACCCTCAATGTTCCGCTGATTTCAGCAGCGATGGACACCGTGACCGAGGCCCCCTTGGCCATCGCCATTGCCCGCGAAGGAGGTATCGGCGTCAT
Organism: uncultured Bacteroides sp.; assembly: GCA_964560625.1. GTDB lineage: Bacteria > Bacteroidota > Bacteroidia > Bacteroidales > Muribaculaceae > UBA3263. The sequence goes on from CAZLMV010000102.1 coordinate 7,669, forward strand.
CCATAAAAACATGTCAATATCAGAATAACTGGAATACGTTTTCCATTATGCGCAAGAGCCAGTATCTGACGTG
>CAZLMV010000103.1:0-7676 GCA_964560625.1 uncultured Bacteroides sp.
GTGCCGTGGAGCACCACGAAGCCGTCAAATTCGTCATATCGGTCGGCAATGTCCTTGGCAATCTGATTCCAGTAGGTGGGGTTCATGTTCGACGAGTCGATAGGCTGGGGGAACTGGACGCTCTGAATGTCATAGCCGAGGTTTCCGATCTTGGGGACATTGTCCATGAGGTGGGAAAAGTCGAAGGGTTGGAGGCCATTGGCGGTCTCGACCATACCAATGGTGCCTCCGGTGTAGATAATAAGGATTTTAGGTTGTGCCATAATTAATTAGTGTGTGTTGTTAGATTATTCATAATAGTTCTTTGACATACCGAAGACGAAGTGACGGTTACGGATGATGACAAAGAAGAGGACGATGGCCGTGGCAACCCCGACGAAGATGAAGGGGAAGAGGGTCGAAGTGGTGTGGAACACCTTCATGCCGGCGCTGATGATTACGGGCACCAAGGAGATGGCTACGTAGTTAGCAACCTGCAGATAAGCCAACGAGAGGGTAGACTTGCTGTCGGAGGTGACAACCTCGGTGGCTTTGGTGTAGAAGATAGGCTGGGCGATACCGTTACCGAGACCGCAAAGGGCTGCGGCGGCTACGTAAACCCAAACAGACTTGGTGAAGATGAAGAGCACGAAGCTCAGCAGAATCATGGCCGTGGCGGCAATGAAAGTGGTGCGGCGGAACATCTTCATCACGGGCGTCAGTGCCAAACCGATGACGAACATGGCGAAATAGAACACCGAAGTCATGGTCGACGCATCTTCCGTAGAAATCCACTTCATGTTAGGCAGATAATAGGAAGGAATACAGGTCACGAACACGAAGAAGAAGTAAGCCAAGAGCAACCAAATGGTGCGTCCCACATAGAATCCGCCCTTGACGGTCTGACCCTCCGTAGAGAAGCCATCGGCATCCACTGCGGGGACAGCAGCGGCGGTAGTAGTGGCAGTCTTATCAGTAGCGTTGTCAGTAGTGGCGGGAGCTGCCTCCTGATAGTCGCTCTTCGGGATTTTATTCAGGAAGGGGATAAGGATCAGCGACAGGGCCGGAATCAGATAGACGAAGAAGGCGCGATGATAAGTGTGGGTCAAATCGCCGGCTACGAGGTAACCTACGGCGAAAGTGGCCAGCACGAGGGCGATGTTACCGATAGCGGAGATGATACCCATCTGCTTCATGCGATACTTACCGGTGAACACGTCGGCAATCAAACCGGTTGAGAACGGCAGAATCAAACCGCAGCCGGCGCCTAACAGACAGCTAAGCCAGATCAAGCCGGTCAGCGAGCTGCAGAAAATTGACCATACACCGGCCACGAGATACAGAACCGTGCCCAAGGTGATCACGGCCACCTTATGTTTGCTCTCCGAAAGCTTACCGGACAGCAACACAAACGGGATGATGACCAAATTAGGAAGCACCGTCAGCAACTGAATCTTCAAGTCAGTGGCATCAGAGAAAATTGATCGAAGAGAGCCTTCAATAGGCGTCACGGCCAGACCGGGAAGGTCCACGGCTAATGACAGAGACCATATTGCGAGCACCACCATCATTGAGATGGTACCCTTACCTGTTTTTACTTGCATAGGGGTTATGAGTGTGTGTTTTTGTTAGACAATAGAAAAAGAGGAGAGAGGATTAGAGGAGTAGAAGAGAATGAGATTTCTTTCGAAGGGGCGATTAGGCCGTGACGGTCACGCGGTCGCCATTAAAGACGCCGAGACCCAAGGTCTTCATCACGGACTTCACGGCGGCCTGAGCCTTCACCGAATTGCCCGCTACGTCCAAGGGGGGAGCAAACGCTGCAATGCCCATCACGCCGGGCATCACGCCAAGGACTCCGCCGCCCACACCGCTCTTGGCAGGAATGCCGGAGGTGTAGAGCCAGTCGCCCGTGTTCTGATAGAAGCCCACTGAGGAAATCAGAGTGGTGATCTTAGGGGCCAATTCCGGGTCAAAGACCTTCTGCTTGGTCACGGGGTTCTCGCCGCCGTTGGCAATCGTGGCGGCACAGATGGCAAGCTGTTCGGCGGTGATGCCCACGGAGCATTGACGAGTGTAGAGGTCCAAGCTCATGGGCACGTCATCATAAATACGGTTATAATTTTTCAGCAACCAGGCAATGGCGCGGTTATTGAAATTCGTCTCGCTCTCGGAGCGGTAAAGCTCATCAAGCACCTGGGCCTCTGAGCCGCAAAGATCCTTGATATTGTTGATGATAGCCTCCCATTTGCCCCATGAATCGCCCACGGGCTCTACCATTGAGCAGGCCGTGATGGCGCCGGCGTTGACCAGAGGGGTGGAGGGATGATCATTCTCCAAGAGGATGGCGAAGATTGAGTTGAAAGGCAGGCCGGTTGCATCGGCGCCAATCTGCTTCAGAACGGCGTCGGCGCCCTTCTGCTTGAGCACGAGGATTGCGGTGAGCACCTTTGAAACCGACTCGATGCCGAATTTATAAGAGGTGTCGCCGACGCTGAACGTCGTGCCATCCAAGAGGGTCACGCTGATGCCGAAAAGATTCGGGTCCACATTCGCCAGGAAGGGAATGTAGTCAGCATTGTGGCCGCCGGTAATGTTCTTGCAGTCCTGATAGGCCTGCTCCACGGCGGCTTTAATTTGGGCGTGTGTGATTACTTTGTCCATTTCGGTAAATAGTTTGTTTAGGGGTGTGTGTTTAAAATTTCATTTTTAGTAAGAACGCCCCGCCGGGCCAAAAAGTTTAATACGGCGCGGGGCGCCGTGTTTAAGGTTTAATACAGGCTTTCGCCTGTGTTTAAGGTTTAAGGTTTAAAGTTTAAAGTTTATAGTCCGGGGAAATCTAAGATTTATAAGATTTATAAGTCTTATAAGAATTATATTTATCGCGGGGGGCCGCGCCAGCCCCGGCGAAGCCGGAAAACCACATTAAACTTTAAACCTTAAACTCGGCGCCCAAGCGCCGTATTAAACACCGGCGAAAGCCGGTATATTAGAACGTCAGGGCGAGTTGGGCTTGGAGGCGGTTGGCGTGGAGGGGGGTGCCGGCGAAGGTGTGGGTGTGGCCGTAGTCGTATTCAAGGCCGCAGGTGAGGAAGCGGTTGACGTTGTAGACGATGTTAGCCGCAGCGTAGTCGCCATAGCGGTATGCCGAGGGATCGGCCTGGGCGCCGGAGCCAAGCCAGTTGGTCAAGTGGCTATAAACCAAGTTTGCAGAAACCTTCGATGACAGGGCGAAGTTCAGCCCGGCGGTGAGGCCAAGAGAGCGGGTCATGGACAGTTCGCCGGCGTGGGTTGAGGCCGTGGCGTCGAGGCCGAGGCCGTTGGTGTCCTGCAGATAGTTGGCAATGCCGCGGCCATAGGCGGCATTATATAAGAAGGAGACCGGGCCGGCCACCTCGGTGATGCCCGAAAGCTGAACGCCTAAGCCCACGAGCGTGGAGTTATGACCGCGCTCAAGGTTGCGATACTGCATGGGGCGCACCAATCCGGAGAGGCGCACATGGTCGTCGCCGCCATTATATGAGTATTGCACATAGAGCGGCACGGCGGGAATTCTCTGGCTGACACCCTTGGCCGTGGCGGAGGTGGTGAAATCGGCCGTCGGGGCGTCAATACCGATGGTGCCGGAGAATCCGCGGCCGAAGTCCTGCGTCCAGTAGGCCGTCATGAGGCTGATGGAGGGGTAGCCGTTCGGGCCCTCGTTATCGATGGTGAAAGGCATGGCGGCGCCGTCGGTAAAGGCACTGTTGGTGTAACCGGCTGTCAGACCGCGATATTTGGCGTAGAAATGCGACATCTTGAAGCCTCCGCCTTGGTTAAAGTTGCCTTTGAAATAGAGGCCGATGGTGTTGGCCGTGTTAGGCATGGCGATGAAGTTCAAGTGGATCGACGACGACTGCCAGGCGAAGCCAAACTGCCCGCCGTTGCCGGGGGTGCGCGCGGTCATTGACGACGGCGTGAAATTCAGCGTCGAGGGCATCTCGTCGCCCCAGTCAAACACGGCCTCGCCGAGGAACTGGGCACCGATGCCGAGGTAGAACTGGCGGTCCTTGCCGACGATGGCAAAACGGGGCAGGAAATTATCGCGCGGGGCGGCAGGAGAGTTGGCGTTAAAGGCCTTCTCGACGTTGGCTACGGAGTCGGCGTTCTCGTTGACAATCACGGAGGTTACGCCTTTCTCGGAATTACGGGCGACAGCGGGAGCGACGCCTGCGAGGCCGGCCACTGCGGCCATCAGGAGGGTTTTCTTTTGCATAGGAGTGAGTGTGTGTTTTTGAGTGTAAGGTTTTTCTTATATAGACAAATTACCCCCCGCAAGGGTTCATTTTACCGGCCTCTTATACGGCGCTTTCGCGCCGTGTTTAAGGTTTAAAGTTTAAGGTTTAAGGTTTGCCGCGGGAGATAAGAATTATAAGAATTATAAGAATTATAAGAATTATATTTGCGGCCCCACCTTAAACTTTAAACTTTAAACACCCGGCGAAGCCGGATTAAACACCGGCCCAAAGGCCGGTAAAAATTTTGCAAAAAGCAAAATTTTGTTTATCTTTGCAGATGGTTTTTAACTAATTCCTTTTGCGCAATGAAGGGTATCGTCTTGGCCGGCGGGTCCGGCACCCGCCTTTTCCCCATAACCAAGGGAGTCTCGAAGCAGTTGCTCCCGGTGTATGATAAACCGATGGTTTATTATCCGATTTCGACGCTGATGCACGCCGGCATTCGCGACATACTCATCATCTCCACCCCTCAGGACCTCCCCGGCTTCCGCCGACTCTTGGGGACGGGCGATGACTTCGGCGTCCGCTTTGAATATGCCGAGCAGCCCTCCCCCGACGGCCTCGCCCAGGCCTTCATCATAGGCCGCGAATTCATCGGCGACGACTCGGTCTGCCTCGTCTTAGGCGATAACGTCTTCCATGGCGCGGGCTTCACGGAGATTCTGCGTCGCGCCGTGGAAAATGTTGATTCCCAAGGTCTTGCCTCGATTTTCGGCTACTGGGTCGACGATCCTGAGCGCTATGGCGTGGCCGAGTTTGACGCCGCCGGCCGCTGCCTCTCCATTGAGGAAAAACCCGCCCGCCCGAAGTCAAATTATGCCGTCGTCGGGCTCTATTTCTACCCCAACAGCGTGGTCGACATCGCCGCCGGAATCCGCCCCTCGGCCCGCGGCGAATTGGAAATCACCAGCGTCAACCAAGAATACCTCAGCCGCGGAATCCTCCGCGTGGAAACCCTCCCGCAAGGCTTCGCATGGCTCGACACCGGCACCCACGAATCGCTCGCCGACGCCTCAATCTACGTCGAAGTCCTCGAAAAACGCCAGGGCCTGAAAATTGCCTGTCTCGAAGAAATTGCCTTCCGCCAAGGGTGGATTCCTCGCGAAAAATTGCGCGAATTGGCTCGCCCGATGCTCAATAATCAGTATGGTCAATACCTAATGAAGATTGCCGATGGAAATTATTAAGACTGACTTGGAGGGCCTCGTGGTGATTCGCCCGCGGGTGTTTACCGACCCTCGCGGCTACTTCTTTGAGAGCTTTTCGCGGCGCGATTTTGAGGCCGCCACGGGGCGCACCGTCGACTTTGTGCAGGACAATGAATCCGGCTCGACCCGCGGAGTGATTCGCGGCCTCCACTTCCAGCGGCCGCCTCATGCCCAGGCAAAACTCGTGCGCTGCGTCCGCGGAAGGGTCCTCGACGTGGCCCTCGATATCCGCCGCTCTTCGACCACCTACGGCCGATATTTCGCCGTGGAACTCTCCGAGGAAAACAAGCGCGCACTCTTCATTCCCCGCGGCTTTGCCCATGGCTTCGCCGTGCTCTCCGACGAGGCCGTATTTCAGTATAAATGTGACAATTACTACTGTCCCGAAAGCGAAGGCGGCATCTCCATTCTCTCCCCCGAGCTCGCCATAGACTGGGGCATCGACCCCGCCGCGGCAATCCTCTCGCCCAAAGACCTTAACTATCCATCCCTCAACGACTTTAACTCCCCCTTCGAATGAACATCCTCATTACGGGCGGCGCCGGATTCATCGGCTCTCACGTGGTTCGCCTCTTCGTCAATAAATATCCTCAGGACCGCATTGTCAACCTCGACAAGCTCACCTATGCCGGAAATCTTGACAATCTCCGCGACATTGCCGATCGCCCCAACTACGCCTTCGTTCAGGCCGACATCGCTGACTTTCAGCGCGTTAAGGAGATCCTTAAGGAATATGCCATCGACGCCATAATCCACCTCGCCGCCGAAAGCCACGTTGACCGCTCCATCGAAGACCCCTTCACCTTTGCCCGCACCAACGTCATGGGCACCTTGGCCCTCCTCCAAGCCGCCAAAGAGGAATGGGAGCAGCGCCCCGAGGGATTCGCCGGCAAACTCTTCTATCATATCTCCACCGACGAGGTCTACGGCGCCCTCGAGCTCCACGACGGCAAATTTTTCACCGAGGAGACCCCCTATGCGCCTCATTCGCCTTATTCGGCCTCAAAAGCCGCCTCTGACCATTTCGTCCGCGCCTATCACGACACCTACGGCCTCCCCACCATAGTGACCAACTGCTCAAACAATTACGGCCCCGATCAGTATCCCGAAAAACTCATCCCCCTCTTCGTCAAAAACATTGCCGAGGGCAAGCCCCTGCCCGTCTATGGCCGCGGCGAAAACGTCAGAGACTGGCTCTACGTCGAGGACCATGCCCGCGCCATCGACCTGATTTTCCACAATGCCCGCCCCGGCGACACATATAATATAGGTGGCAACAACGAATGGGCCAACATCGACTTGGTGCGCCTCTTGATCAAAATCACCGACGAGCAATTAGGCAATCCCCCCGGCCATTCTGACCACCTGATAACCTACGTCACTGACCGACTCGGCCACGACAAACGTTACGCCATCGACTCCTCCAAACTTCGCCGCGAACTCGGCTGGCAACCCTCCAAATCCTTCGAACAGGCCCTGACCGAAACCGTCAAATCCTGCCTGAAAAAATAAAAATTGCCCCGATATTTGCTCGGACGGGAAAATTTACGTAAATTTGCAAGACTAAAACTTAAATCAAGTATACTGAAAAAATGAAACCTACATTATTTGTACTTGCTGCCGGAATGGGCTCGCGCTATGGCGGCCTCAAGCAGCTCGATGGAGTAGGCCCCCAGGGTCAAACCATTATGGACTATTCAATCTACGACGCCATCCGCGCCGGATTCGGCAAAGTCGTCTTCGTAATCCGCAAGGACTTTGAGCAGGATTTCCGCGAAAAAGTGCTCAGCAAGTATGAAGGCCATATCCCCGTAGAAGTCGTGTTCCAGGACATCCACGACCTCCCCGAAGGATATACCTGCCCCGAAGATCGCACCAAACCCTGGGGCACCAACCACGCCGTGCTCATGGGTAAGGACGTCATCAAAGAACCCTTTGCCGTGATCAACGCCGACGACTTCTATGGCCGCGACGCCTTCGAAGTAATAGGCCGCGAACTCAGCAAGGAACATGACCACCCCGGCGACTACTGCATGGTAGGTTTCCGCGTGGGCAACACCATGACCGAAAACGGCTCCGTGGCCCGCGGCGTCTGCGAAAACAAAGACGGCCTCCTGACCTCTGTTGTTGAACGCACCGCTATCAGTTATGATCCCGAACACCGCATCGTCTTCACCGACGAAAACGGCAAGGAGCAGACCCTCGACCCCTC
>CAZLMV010000104.1:0-7675 GCA_964560625.1 uncultured Bacteroides sp.
GCCATCGAAAACTACTAAAGCATTAGGTTTATTTAACATCATCGGGCGGCGATTTAGCCCACGCCTGCGCTAATTTTGCACCGGTGTTTCAAGTCTCGAAATTATTTCGTATCTTTGCACCACCATACGCGCTCGCGCAGACAAATAGACCACTCAATATAAGCTTAATAAACCTAACAAATACAACAAAACTCCCCAGTATCCGCAAAAGGTCCGGTCTCCTCGTCTGCCTACTCGGAAGTTTTGCTTTTATTCACAATGGCTGAGAGAAAAGAATTTCTCAAAGGAAAGAAGGCTGTAACTTTTTTGGATTTGTTCGCTGGTGCCGGAGGCATCAGCGAGGGTTTTCTCCAAGCATATACCAATGATAAATACTTCAAATTTATTCTCGCCAGTGATATAAACGAAAATTGCGAGCTAACACATCGCGTGAGATACAATCACCAATTAGGTCTTGACACCAAATTCTTGACCAAAGATATAATGGCTCCGGATTTTACCACTCGCTTACTTGAGCAATTAGACGGGCAAACAATTGATGTTGTAACAGGTGGCCCGAGTTGTCAGAGTTTCAGTCTATCGGGGAGGCGTAAACGTTTCGATAAAAGAGACAATCTTTTTCAACATTATCTCAACGTAATAAGACTACTCCGCCCAAAATACTTTGTAATGGAAAATGTCAAGGGCCTCCTAACAAAAGATAAAGGGCATTTTAAGGATGCTATAATGCGCGAGATACGTTCTATCATTGACGATAAGAACATACCCCGGTTTATGGTGTATATTGAAAATTTGCTATCTCACAGCGCATCTCAATTTGTCAAAAACTGTATTCTTAAAAAAGTACAGATGGAGATTGGTTTGGAAAATAAGTCAGACCAAGCAAGAACTGATTTTTTCACATTCATTGAGAATCAATTTCGCAATATCACTCGCAAAATTGAATATAGACTAAGTAAATCTAATATTCAGATTGCCACCATTCGGCATGGTCTTAATCTTCTCCGTCAGACCGAAGTTAGGAATAACATATCAAACGCCGTTATCAATCTAAAAACTACTACAGACATTGATAACGATTACTTTGTTAACGGATTTAATAGCTTCCTTTCCCTAATTGACGATTCAACTATCATCAACTCGATACTTGCAGCGCTCGACTCGTTCAGAGAATTTGATTCGAATTCTGAGGAGGTAAACGAGTTTCGAGAAATGATTCGTCTATATTCATATACTTTTGATGAAACCGTGGAAGTAATCCAGCAGTATGCCCGGAGCCATGGTTCGACTGATGAGCTTAATCTTCTTTTAGACGAATTAATTCTTTATAGAGTTGCGAAGCCTATTGTGGTACACTCTGCCAACTATGGTGTGCCGCAAAATAGAGAGCGTGTTATATTTATTGGATGCAGAAAAGACCAGCCTCTTATTGATGAGATTCCTTCTACTATAACCGAGGAAGAAAAAGTTACGGTATACGAAGCTCTTCACGATTTGGACTTCATTGGAAATGGCTCCGTAGAAACCTCCTACGGTAAGCGCAGAGTTATCGCTGAATATGAGCCCTTAATCCGTCTCCGCGATGTTGAGGGTCCTATCTCAGACAATGATGACTCCCATACATTTGCAGAATGGTCAAAACTTGGGAGATTGTCACATCGATTCGTCTTTGACGTCAATCCTTTCTACGTCCGGTCTATTGACGATCTAAAAAATAATCTTTTCTTTGAAGAGCAAGAGCTATATAATCACCAAACAAGTTCTCAGAATGAAGACGTAAAAAAACGCCTCGAAATCATCGCCAAACATGGCGTTTATGACTCTGATTGCAAAGAGGAGTTAGAGCAACATGGCCTTGACTCAAATAAGCGAAACTACACCGTCCTTAATCCTCAAGGTCAAAGCCCAACTGTAGTTACGATGCCGGATGACTTTATCCATTACTCTGCGCATAGAGCAATGACAGTCCGAGAAATGGCGCGTCTCCAATCGTTTGACGATTCCTTTGTTTTTCAGGGGAAAAGACAAACCGGCGGAAATAAACGCAAGTCTGAAATCCCTCAGTTTACGCTTGTGGGGAATGCTGTGCCGCCCCTTATGGCTCGTGCAATTGCAAACACGATCTTGACTCATATAAAATAAAAATTTTATGATACACATGCGTCCGTTTACTCCCTTTGAGGAACAAAATATGGCATTTATGGTTAACCATAATGTTGATTTCACACTCGTGCAAGTAACTGCCACGGGGTTGAAAAAGAGTATTTTGGACGCAACCGCTCCCATACGCACCTTCTTTCTTGAAAAAAGACTTCACAACTATGAGGATCAACTGCAAGGACCGCAACATAAGCAGCTTATTAAAACTGTGATTTTCGATGGATTTGACGCCAAAGAGACGTCTACCTCGTTATATCGACCCGTTACAAAAGGAGGAGACCCCCGCCTATGGATATACGGGCTTAAGGACTTCACAAAAGCTGATGATATCCACGCCATTTGCATTTTAAATGGTCAGCTATACGTGATCAATATATCTGCTTGCGATGTTGAAGCGATCTTTACTTCCCCACAGAATTCGCATCTGAAAGATTTTATTAAGGAGTTCTACCAAGCTTCAAGCTCAATCAGCGATGAACTGCTCAATTTCTTCCGACAAAACTCTGACAGGTGGTTTGAGTCTGAAGTACTCGCAGATACCGGAATAGGACGTACCATTGAAACAATGCTCGGAATCTCTCAAAATTCCAACAAGACGCCTGATTACAAAGGTATTGAATTAAAGAGCCATCGAGAAAAGCGCTCCTCAAAGAATAATGTGTTATTTACTCAGTCCCCAAATTGGGAATTGAGTAAACTAAAGTCGGGAAGAGAGATTGTGAAGCTTTATGGCTATGATTGCGGCGATGGACGTCTAACCTATCAAAACACCGTTCAATGCAACCACCCCAATGCACAGGGCCTTGGATTAAACCTCGAACTTGTCAAGGAATGGCTTGAGTTAAAACATTATGGTCAGAACGTAGATGATGTCGCCGTTTGGGCACTTCAACGGCTTCATAATCGGTTAAGTGAAAAACATCGTGAAACCTTCTGGATTGAGGTCGAAAGCGAAATTCACGATGGTAAAGAATACTTTAGGTATAGTAAAATAGAGCACACCCGTAATCCCATTATTCCCCAATTTGATATATTATTAGATGTGGGAATGATAACTATTGATTTGTTACTTTGTAGACCCAGTGGCCATGGCGATACCTACAGTTTCAAAATCAAGAAAAGAGGGATGCCCTTATTATTCCCCGAAAGTTTAACCTATAACTTACGCGTCTAAAGCAGGAGTAGACTTCGTCGCTACATCCTTACACTCTAAAAAATGCTTGCGGAGACTTTGTCGCTTCCTTAGCACACTAAAAAAGCAAAGTCAATGCTGCCACTTAGTCGGGTTGTCTCGCTCTTTTTTACATATAGCGACTCTCCCAGAGGCTCTGGTCTAATTAATCTCTGCGAAAAACCTATAGTTTCTCTGGGGTTAATTTTTTGCGGAGAAATTTGGTGGTTTGCCGGGAAATGCGTATCTTTGCGGAGACTTCATGAAAACACGAATTTTGTAAATGCTTGAAAATCAGATAATTACCCCCCCCACCTACAACGTGAGGAGTTAGCTTCGGAGGCCGCTTTTTGCCGGTTTTCGCTGACGTCGTGGGCTGACGTTTTCAAGTTTTTTTCCGCCATAATCAGAGGCGCGACAGACCATTTTACACGGTCTGCCGCGCCTCTGCACGTTTTTACCCCTGCCACACACCTCTGATTATCAACTTTCTAACACTTTAATAATCCAATGAAAAAATCACTACTCCTTGCAGCTGCCGCGCTCTTCGGCCTCGCCCCGCAGGCCTCCGCGCTGGTCCAGCTCACCAACGACAACTGCGCCACGGAGATCAAGGACGGCCACGTCCTCGCCCTCCAGTGTCTCGACAACAATGGCGGCCTCTGGAAATTTTGGAATGGCGTCCGCGCAAAAAGCGATGGCCTCAATGCTTCTCAGGGTCTTCTCCAAATCGAATTTATTGAAGGCGGAGAGCGCGATGGCCGTCAGACTTTCTACCTGAAAGACTACAACACCCCGACCAACTACCTGGCTAACGGCTCCGTAAGCTGGACCACCGACAAGTCTGCCGCCGCCCAATGGAGCGCCTACGTCCCCGCCATGACCGCGACAAACTATGATGCCTGGACCACCAAACCTGCATATTTGGACCGCGCCGAAAATACCGTCCGCTTCGATAAGGGCGGCACGTTCCTCAACGCTAACGATAAACTCTCCAACCCTAAATATGCTGGCGGTAAGGGCGGTTACTCTTACTGGTATGCCTACGTCTTCACCCCGGAAGAAGCCGCAGAAATGGTTGCCGACAACACTAAGGTTCCGCAGATGATTCAGTGTAAATACGTCTATGAAAGCCCCAAGCGCGATGGCGTATTCTTTGACGGCATGAAATTCGAGGCCCTCGAAGGTACGGACATCAGCAAAACCGTTTTCCATGAACATTATGAAGGCACTGTTGAATATTTCAACCAACTGCGTCTCCAGGAAGATGGCGACTACATCGTTTCCGCTACCAACACCGAATTTCCTCTGACCATGGTTCCCACCGAACAATGGACGACCGACTGGGACGCCTTCATGGAGAAATATAATAGCACCTACAAATACATCCACCGCGCAAGCAACAGACCCACTTCCAACGAAGCTTACATCTCTTTCAGCTACATCATTGAAGGTCTGCGCTCTCAGAACCCCCACAAGCTCTTTGGTGGTACTCACCTGTGGTATCTCGACTACGTAGGTCTCGACATGCGTGGCTATCCCCAGGTGAAGATGATGTCCGTGCAGAAATATGGCCAGGGCATCACGGTTTCTGCCGTTGACGATAATCACGCTCAGGTCACCGAAAATCCCACCATCTTCTCTTTCGGTAATTACACCGGCGAAAACGCTCAGGATGGCGACTTTGTCCTCGGCTACACTGACCCCGTCACCTCTAACATGTTCTTCCTCAACGACCGCACCGCCGAAGTAACTGACTCCAAGGGCCATACTGAAACCGTCCACTTCTTCGCAACCTATGGCACCACGAAAGACAATGCTTCTACCGACCCGGGCTGCCAGCTCCGCTTCCTCGACGTGGACGATGCAGAATTTGATGCCTACCTTGAAGAAGTGTTTGACTGCGGCTACAACGAATATCTCGACACCCACGACAATGGCGTAGACGTTACCGAAGAAACCGTAGCCAAGGCTAAGGAAACCCGTCTGCCCGAAGACGTTACCATCATCTTCCCTGAAAATGCCGCCCTTCTCCAGGGCCTCCGCACCTATAAGGAATACACCGGCCTCGCTTTCTATGAAAACCGCCGCATCAACGGCGCCAACGGCGAGGAAGACTTCTATGGCATCCCCGGCTGGGTGCAGGATGGTGCTATCGTAGACCTCTACAACGCCCTCGACAACTTCAGCTCTCGCGACAAAACCACTTGGAAACCCGTGGCCGAAGCTCGCTGGGCCATCGTTGACGCCACCACACCTCCCGCCGTCAGCTATGACATCACCCCCGGCGCCATCTTCAACATGGTCAACATTGAAAGCTCTCGCGGCTACCTGGTCAACGACGGCGGCGTGCTGAAATGCTCCGTGGCCAACGGCCTGAACAAGCCCTTCGACGTGAACGACAAAGACTTCTGGTTCACCTTCGTTAAGGTTGGCGACAATCTCTACATGTACAACCTCGGAGCTGAAAAGTTCATGAACGCATTCGGTGCTAAATCTGACCGTACCGGTCCTGTTGCCGAGGCCGTTACTGACCACACCTGGCAGTTCTCTGACGTGCCCACCATCATCCGCGGTGCCGTTGCCCACAGCGGTGCTCACGCCTTCTCTATTGCCGGCGGTATGACCACCGGTTCTGACCACCTGTCTAACTTCGGCGAACTCGGCCACGAAGGCGGTATCACCATGATGAACAACTGCGTTCGCGGTGTCCTCGTGACCCTCGGCAACTCTAACCGCGAAGACGGCTCCGGCCTCGTCGCCGACTATGTAGGCTTCGTTGAAGACGCCGATTACCAGGCCATCGTCGAAAAGGCCGAAAAGGCCATCGCTGCCGTGCCCTCTGAAACCCTCGACTGGAGCGACATTGAAGGCGTGGTTAACCACCTGACCCAGGAATCTCACGCTCTGATTGCTCAGACCGCCTCCGAAGAAAACAAGGCCAAAAATGGCGGCCAGCACGACCACATCCACTATGTTCTCGAAAACGCTGATCGTCAGGGCTTTGAAGCCGACAAGGTTTACAACTTCTTCGTTTCTAACACCGAAGCACTCAAGGTGAACCCCAACACTCAGGAATTGGAAGTGGCCGAATTTGACGCTGCTGACCCCAACCCCTTCAACCTGAAAGTCTCCGTAGCCGCCGCTGCCGCCAACGTTTACTACGACGGTCCCGAATCGACCACCTACAACTTCATCCACAACATCCAGGATGAAAACGGCGACAACTTCGTCAACATGACCTACAACGGCACCGCCGACCACGCCCTCGACATGAGCGAACTCGGCAAGGTTAAACTCGGCGACCAAACCCTCGTGGCCAAGGTCGGCACCGGCGCCGCCACCACCGGCATCGCCGAAATCACCACCGCCACCGGAACCCTGAACGTCTACGACCTCCAAGGCCGCAAACTCGCCGCCCCCACCCGCGGCATCAACATCATCAACGGCCAAAAGACCCTGGTGAAATAACCCCCGCAGATACATATACTAAGTATTTGATATTTTTTTGATGGAAGAACCGCGAGCCTGCGACAGGTCCGCGGCTCTTTTTTTACCCCCCCCTAAAAAAATAATAACTCTTATAAGACCTATAAGATTTATAAGAATTATAAAACCCACGCGTCAATCCCGCACCAAAAGGCAAAAAGACCGCGGTGGCAGAATCCCCGGTCTGCGCTCCTATCGCCTTGTTTCTCCAACCCTATAAATATTACCGACCAGAGCCCCATAGCCCCAAGGAAAACAACCCCCATGGAGCTATGGGTCTCTGGTCTAATTTCGGGCGCAAATGCTTGGCGGGGGATGGGCCTCACGGCTCACCCCCCGGCGGGTACTATTAGAAACTATTTACTTACTATGAAAAATGTGTCGGTGTGATAATTGATCAGTTCGCTTATTCGGCGAGGCAGTGTCGGGCTTGATTATCGCCCTTTCTGCAACCCTAACACCGGCAGTTCAAGAATGGTTTCCATTGTAACCGCCATGTAACACCCTTGTGTCAACCTTGTAAAAAACAGCAGCCGAATTAGGATATATATCCCAAGGACGCAACATAGCCCGAAGGGCTTTCAAACCCAGGCAAAGCGATGTAAAAAGCGACAAATTACTGGGGAGGGCCCCCGCCCTCGGGTGCCCAGCGGGCGCAAAGGAAGCCGCGGCCGCGGCTCGGCAAGCGGGGGCGCATGCCGTCCCCAGAAATGTCGCCGCAATTGGAGTAATCCGAACAATTGGAGCAATTAGAGCAATTGGATTTGGGCTACCGCCGATACAACCACCACCCCAATTACTTGTCCCGCAAAGCGCCCCAAGGCGAAAAAAAACGGCAGGCGATCGTCGGACAAC
>CAZLMV010000105.1:0-7575 GCA_964560625.1 uncultured Bacteroides sp.
CTGCGTTGGAGGGGGAGGAGCCATTGGGCGCATCGGGCGCTGAGGATTCCGATTCCGGCGCCGGCGAGGACGTCGTTGAACCAGTGGCGGCCGTTGAGGATGCGCATGACTCCGACTCCGGAGGCAATGGTGTAGCCGGCGAGTCCGGCCCAGGGGCCGTAGTCTTGGCGGAGGAGTTCGGCGCCGAGGAAGGCGATGCCGGCGTGGCCTGAGGGGAAGGAGTTTCGTCGGCCGTTGGGGCGGGGTTCGCAGACGGTGTATTTGAGTGTGTTGGTGAGGGCGGCGTAGATTATGATGGCGGTGGTGCCTTTGAGGGCGCGGTCCACAAGGGGTCGGTCGGTGTGGAGGCCGGCGTATTCGAGGCCTACGTAGGCCGCGAGGGGAGCGAATCTGAGTATGTCGTCGGCGGGGGCGCAGGGGTGGACGCCGATTTCGTGGTTGACCCATTTGCGGGCTTTGACGAGGGGGGGAATGCTTACGCAGAGGGCGCCGGTGGTGATGAGCACTCCGGGGGCAATGAGTTGGTTGGGGTGGAAGCGGGTTGAGTCGGGTGTGTAATCCGTAGCAAGGGCTGATTGGAGCACTGAGAGCATGGCTGTCAGCGCTACAATCAGCCGTCGGAGGTGATGAATCATTTACAGATCAGCTTGTTATTCTCGATGTAGAGTCCTTTGGAGGGTTTGATTACTCGGCGCCCTTGGAGGTCAAAGATGGCGTGGGCGGCGGAGTCGAGGGAGGAGATTTCGGTGATGTCGATGGTGGCGTCTTCGACGGTGACGACGCATTGGGCCGATTCGCCGCCGCAGGAGGCGGTGATGACGGCGTCGCCAACGGCGATGGCGGAGACGAGGCCTGAGGCGTCGACTGAGGCAATGGTGGCGTCAGATGAGGTCCAAGTGACGGTTTGCTCGGTTGCGTCGGCGGGGTTGATGGTGGCGTAGAGGAACTGGGTTTGGCCGACTTCGAGGGTGAGGATTTCGCGGTCGAGTTCGACGCTGGAGACGGGGATGGTGTGTTCTTGGGTGAAGTCAATCTGAATGGTCTTGGTTGCGGGGTCGATGTGGACGAAGGGGTCTTCGAGGGTCTGGGCCTTCTGGACGGTGAAGGAGAGTTGGTCAGGGGTGATTTCGGAGCCTGCGGTGAGGAAGTATTTGCCGCCGTTGAAGACGGTTTCAATGCCTTTGTTTTCGGGGTGATTGAGGGTCACGGAGCAGTCTTTGCCGATTTCGGTATGGTTCACGGCGGTGAGATCGACGCTCCAGATGTCGTATTGGGCGAGTTCTTCGTCGCTGACGCGGGCGAAGCAGAAGGTATGGGCTTTGCCGGAGGATTTTCCGAGGAAGTAGACTCCGTTGAGCTCATAGGTGTGCCAGTTAGCCACAATGTAGTTGCCATCTTCGGCTAAGGTGATGCCGGGGCCGTCGGTGGGCAGAGTGGTTCGCGAGGCGGTGCAGTTTTCGCGGACGCCATGGCCGTTGAGGGCCGAGAAGCGGTGGGCTGAGCCGTTGACGGTCAGGAAGATGTATTCTTTGGCGGGGTGAGCGGTCTGCTCGACGTCATAGCGAATGGGATAGAAGTTAGAGGCGTTTTGGCGGCGCTCGGCGTCGGCGTTGACCAGGTGGGCGCCATGGGCTTCGGGCACGATTCCGGCGTCTTCCAACTTCATGCGATACCAGCCGGTTTCCAGGGGGTCAATCATCTCGCCGGAGTAGTCTTCAAAGGTGAAGCTGGAGCCTTCGTCCGTGAGGATGGGATAGGTGTTGGCGGGGTGCCAGTTGAGCACGGCATAGTCTTTGCCGGCCTGGTTTGACTGGTTAAGCTGGGCGTTTCCGGCCTTGTCAGAGAAGATGACGAAGGTGCCGGTGGTGTGGTGGCTCGGCTCGAAGTCCCAGCCGCCTTCGGGGGGCGTGGTGGTCACGTACATTTCCTTGTCGTTGGCCACTCCGTCGGCGCAGATATACTCGCCGCGCATGTTGACGATGTCGTAGGTTCCGTCTTCGCGTTCGAGGAGTTTCCAGGCGTTATGGCCAAAGGTAAAAGAGGGGCTGATGAAGTCGTCGCGACCGTAGAGTTTGCCGTCTTCGGCGGTGAGAGCGCGGCTTTGGCGCACGGAGCGGATAATGTACCAGTGAGTTTCTTCGTCGGTCGAGGCCATGGGGACGTTGGCGCCGGCGGCCTTATAGATTGCGTCTTCGAGCTTTTCGGCGGCAGAGCGAGCCTGGGCCTCGGTCATGGTGTTAGAGATGGCCTTGGCAGCGGTTTCGATGGCCTTGTCGAGTTCGGTTAGGAGCTCGGGGTCGTGGATGTCGAAGCGGAACAGGAGGGCTTCGGAGAGCTTGTCGCCGACGATGGAGCGGATGGTGCGGCGCTGGATGAGGTTGTCGGTGGCCTGGAGGTCTACGGGGTGGACGTCAGCGTCGCCGATGGCTTTGGCTATCTCATTGGCTATCACGGCATAACCGGCGCCGGTGATGTAGGAGCCTTGCATGATGTATTTGGCGCGGTCGGTGGCCAGGGGGGTGTAGATGTCGATGTAGCCCACGCCTTTTTCTTGGGCGGCTGCTTTGACCACGTTGTCGTTAAAGGTCTTGTTGGCGGCGTCGGCATCGTTGGCCGTGGCGCGGGGCGGCAGAGCCATGCAGAAGATTTTGGCGTCGGGAGCCACTTCCTTGGCCTTGTCGATGATCAGGCGATAGTTATTGGGGTCCTTGCCGCCCTCGCCATAGTTGATGATGATTACTCCGGGCTTATGTGCTTGGTCTTCAAGGGTGTTCTTGATGCAGTCGCGACCCTGGATAAGGTTAATGCCGCCGGTGCCCCAGCCGGTGCCGCGGTCCTTGGCCTTGGGGGTGCCGAGGAGTTCGTGCCATTCGCCGCCATGAACCAATTCGTCGCCGAAAATCAGGATGTCGCCTTCGTTGACGGGGAGGAAGGGGAACTGAGCGGTGCGGGAGACGTTTGACTGAGCGGCCACACCCTTATAAGAGGTGATTTCCTCGGGCATGGGGTAAACGGACTGGCGGCCTACCTGCGGCTCAATGAAGTGGGTCCATGCGGAATAGCCCTTGGCCTGGGGGTGGAGCTGGTCGTTACTCCACATGTTGTCGTCGGCAATGTGGGCCATCAGCGAGGTCAGGTCAATGTAGTCAATGCCGAGCTCTTCGCAATATTGGGCAATGACTTCATTGGCATGGGGAATGGCGTTGTTCATACCGCCGCGGGGGAGGATGCTCTGCATGTAGATCTTCGTCTCGGGCGATTCGAGCTGGATTCGGCGCAGGATGGCATAGATTTTCTTGGCGGTGAGGTCGGCCGTGGCGATTGAGCCGCCCTTGCCTATGTCATTAGTGCCGATCATCAGGAAGAGCTTGTTGGGCTTTCCGTCGATATAGCTTTCGAGGTTATCAAGGATTTCCTGGGTGACGCCGCCGGAGTTGCCACGGCCGGCAATCTGCTGGTCAGAGCCAAAGGCCTCCCACCACTCGTGCATGTTAGTGATGGAGTTGCCGACGAACATCACGTCAATGTCGTCGGCCGGGGTGGCTTTGAGCGAACTATAGCGATGGTCGCGGAAGGGCCAGTCGGCATGGAGGGTGCCGACGGCGGAGAGAGCGACTAACGCTGAGGCTAAGAGTTTTTTTAAGTTCATATGGAGGGGGTTATTATTTGATTATAATCTTTGATTTGTCGGCCTTGATGTAGATTCCGCGGCGGGGGGCGGAGGTTACGCGGCGGCCCTGGAGGTCATAGAGGGCTTCGGAGTCAGCGGCGGCCTTGACCGCGCTGATGGCCACGTTTTCGCGAATCACTACTACCTGACATTCGGCGGCGATTTCGCCCTGGAAGGCGGTGATGACGGTCGAACCGGGGGAGAGGGCCGTGATGAGGCCGGAGTCGCTGACCGTGGCCACTTCTTCGTCGGAGCTGGACCAGAAAATCGTCTTGTTATGGGCATTTTCGGGGAGCACTTCGGCGTGGAGCTGAGCCGTCTCGCCCTCGTTGATTTTCAGGTCAACTTGGTTGAGCTCAATGGATTCGACGGCCACGGGGGTATAGTCCACGGTGATGATGCCGGGCTGGACGGAGACCGTCGGCGCGGGCTGGCCCTCGAGGGTGGAGGCGGTAAACATCTCCGGGGTCAGTTCGGTGCCTTTGGCGACGAAAAATGTGCCGTTATTGCGCACGGTTTTGATGCCTCGGTTGGAGTCATCGTTGAGCGTCAGGGCGGCATCGCCCGGGAGGGTGGCCCCATGGAAGTGTTCGATCATATGCACATCGTAAGCATCGTAGGGGTCTAAGTCGGCCGGCTGAATGGTGCAGTACATGGTTTCAGAGCCGAATTTGCCCACGAGATAATCATGAGGCACGCTGCTGCCAAGGTTATGGCCCCAGATGCAGATGGAGGAGCGGTAAACATCGTCGGCAGTGGGGTGCGGCAGAGTAGAAATATCCACGGCATCGCGGGTGCAGACTGAGTTTGCGGCAAGATAGTAGCCATGGAGAGTGCGATAGGCGCAAATATTATTACCCGTAGAGGTCAGATGGACAAAATGGCGCGCGGGGGCATCGCCCTGCTCTTCCTCAAAGGCCAGCGCATAATAATTGGAAGCGGGCTGGAGATGGAGGTCTTCAGTGTTGGTCA
Source organism: uncultured Bacteroides sp. (assembly GCA_964560625.1). Lineage (GTDB taxonomy): Bacteria > Bacteroidota > Bacteroidia > Bacteroidales > Muribaculaceae > UBA3263. The sequence continues at coordinate 4,643 of CAZLMV010000105.1, forward strand.
TGCAGACTTTGCCGGCACTAACGGCGGCATTGAACCAATTTTTAATGGTGTTGTTTGAGCCGGTGTAGCTATGCAGGTCAAGGGTGTACCAGCCCGTGGGGAGGCCGGCGGAGAAGTCAACATAGATGGTCTTGGAGGGGAGGTCGATGGTAACGTCGGCATAGTCCTGCTCCTGGGCGGCGAGATTTGTGCACTCCACGGTGATGTCGTCGGCCGAGAATTCCGTGCCGGGCTCGAGGAAGTAATAGCCGCCGTTGTAGACGGTTTTGAGGCCCTTGTTGCCGGGGATGTCGAGGGTGATGTGTGTGTCCTTATAGATGTTTGCGGCCGTTTGGTCAGGCTCTACGGCCACGATGTCAACTTTCCAAACGTCATAATCCTCAATCTCAGCGGGGAGGACTTCATAGACGGCACGGTTAGAGCCGGATTTGCCGACGAGTTTGGTCGTTCCGTCCTGAAAGGGAATCCAGTTACCTATATTATATGTGGTCTCGTCTTGCTGAATCAGTTCGAGTTGGGAGGCGTCGCCGTTGCGGTGGGCCACGCCGTCAAGGCTGTAGCAGTGGCCCGAGAGGCCGTTGATGGTCCAGGTTTTATTGTCGTTGGCGGAGATGTGGAAAAACTGAGTGGCGGGGCGAGCGGGGTCTACTTCGGCAAATTGCAGCTCGTAGACGCCGTTGCTGCGATGATAGCCCTCAGGGTGATTAACAATCTGCGAACCGGCCACTCCGGTGGCGCTGACGTTGTAACCACTTTGAATTGAGATGGTTACCCAGCCGTCGGCAAGCATTTTCTCCAGGTCAGGGAGTTCGCCGGGATATTCGGTCAGATAGAAGTCACAGCCCGTGTCGCCCTTCATCCAGTAGTTGATAAGGTTGTCAGAGTTGTCGCGGTGGAGGTGGATGTTGCCGCAGCTTATGACGTAAGTGCCCGTCTCGGCGCTGCCGGCAGAGATGGTCCAGCCCTCAGTGGGATAAACCTTTGAGAGAGTGACGGATGTGTTGTTTTCGATGTAATAGCCGTCGTAGCTCAAAATGTCGTAGGTGCCGTCGGGGCGCGGGCGGAACGACCAGAGATTCGTGCCGTCAGAAACCTCTTCGGTGAAGCGATTGTCGAAGAACGAGGGGTTGATGCCCGAGTGGGTCAGGGTGCGAACGGAGGCATTGCCGCCCTCATAGTTGCGGGGCGAGCTGATCAGGTACCATTTGTCGGGGTCGGGGTGGAACACGAGCTTGGCCAAGGCTTCGTCGCGCACCTGGCGCGCGCGCGTCACGTCCGCGTCACTTACGGCGTCGTTCGTCAGAATCTGCTCAATCTCGTCGATGGCCGGGGCGATGTTGACGTCGGTAGCCAAGCGGTGCTGATACAGGGCATTGAAGCATTTGGCCACTTCGATGCGGCGGTTGCGATTGGCATAACGGGCCTCGAAATCAGCCATGGAGGGGACTTTCACGGTGCCGGCGCCGAGGGAGGCGTTGAGGGCCTCGGCCACGGCCTGAGCAGCGTAAATCACGCCGCGACCGCCGATGCCGCCGGCCATGTTCCAGTCGCTGACCGTGGCCAAGGTCATGCCCTTGCCTTCGAGGTCAACCACCGGCACGGAGGTTATTTTGTTGATTTCCACGTTGGCGCTGTGGCCGTCGGCCGAGGTGGGCGGCGTTTGGCAGGCAATGACCGTGGCACCCGGAGCGGCGGCTTTGACATAGTTGATCAGCTCCTCATAGTTGGCCTTGAGAGTGGCGGCATTGAGGTTATTGCCGGTGCGGACGGCGCCCCAGCAAACCACGATGGCGCGCGGCGTCTTCTGCCGGTCATTGCCCTTGAGGGTGCGGTCCACGAGGGTTTTCAGATTGGCCATGTTCAGCGTGCCGTTACAGATGGAGCGGTTGCGCACGTTGGCGTTGCCCAAAAGTTCATGCCACTGCACTGCGTCGACCCAGCCGTCGCCTAAAATCAAGATATCTTCCTCATTGACAGGCATCAAGCCATACTGACCGGCGCGGATGCCCTGCACGGCGCCGAAGCCGCCTGTGGAGTGAACCTCCGTGGGGTGATAGGCGCAGTCGAGGCCCACGTTCGGCTCAATGAACTGACACCAGGCGCGGTAAGCATTGCCCGAGGGGTGAAGGCCGTCGTAGGCCCACTGTGAGGGCGTGCCTAACGAGTTCATCGTCTCCGTCAGGTTGATGAAGTTGACGCCCATTTCGGCGGCCATCTCTTCGAGAAGCGGAATTGAGCGCGTCACGGCCACGTTGATCTCGCTGCTGCGCGGCAGGATGCTCTGAAGGTTGATTTCCGTCTGCGGCGAGCTCACCTGAATCTGGCGGATAATGGCGCGGATATCGTTGACCACCACCTCCGGCGGCAGGCCCACGTTGAGGTCGTTCGTGCCGATGCCGATGAAGACCTTAGCGGGCTTGTCAGGGCCGTCAAGAATCATCTGCACATTGTGCTTCCAGTGATAGGCACGCTCGTCAGAGATGCCTCGGTTGCTGACCAAGACTTCGTCAATCGGCGCGTCGGCCGGATGAACAAACGCGTCGGCCCAGCAGTGGAAATTCGTAATCGAATTGCCCAAAAACACGATTTGACCCTTGGAGGTGGGGACGGCCTTAAAAGCGTCCTGGCGATGCTGAATAAACTGCGGCGACGCCCAAGCCCCCGTAATTGAGGCCAGCACCGCTGCCAAGGTCAGCACTAATCTTTTGATTTTCATGGATGATAATGATGGTGGTTTCCGTAATTATATAATTGCGGCAAATTTAATAATTTTTTTTCAATTGGCAAAATCTTAGTAAAAAATCATTAAAAACATCACCAAACTTGCAGAAGTCTCGGAAAAAATGCGTAAATTTGCGCAATCTTAAAAATTTTAATTCCAAAACATACCTTTTAACCAAGATTTATGAAAAGAGTCTATACATTAGGCGACG